>NZ_JBFRGE010000026.1:0-83305 GCF_052115185.1 Paenibacillus sp. 2TAB19
GTAATTTATAGGACTAAAGACGCAACTGCTTTGTTTATAGTATACTTGTCCTAGTTTTTTAAGTATAATGGTAATTAAATAAGACAAACCGCGAATTTTGTCGAGAAGGAGCGTAACCTTTCTATGAAGGCAGAATATATAAACCCGTTTCTTGAATCTGCAAAAATCGTGATCGAGCAGGTTATCCAGATTCGTCCTGCTACTGGTCAGCTTGGCCTCAAGGATATTAAGTTTGTTGAGAATCACATTTGGATTCAGATTGGTCTCAACGGACAAATGAACGGTGACATTGTATTCGGACTTAGTGAACAGGTCGCGCTTAAGATCGTCTCCGCCATGATGGGCGGATTCGTAATCTCCGAGATTGATGAGATCGTTCGGAGTGCTATTTCTGAGCTTGGCAACATGATTAGCGGAAATGCCAGTACGATGCTGTTTAACCAAGGTGTGAGAGTGGACATTACACCGCCGAAAGTTATTCAATCGGCCAATTCGGCCGGATTTTCCGCAAAACAAGCGCTGACGATTCCTCTCATTATGGAAGGGATCGGAGAACTGGACATTCAAGTTTTAATCGCATCTTAGCACAGAAATGGCTCCTTCGGGAGCTTTTTTTGCGTCTTGGATACCGATCAAGTAAACTTGGAATAGAAGAATAGATCAGTTAGTTAATGCCGCTAATGCAGTCAGGCCGTTAGCGTTTAAGAATGGGTGATATTGGATGATACGCGGAAAGATCGTATTCATAACGGGAGCGTCGAGCGGCATCGGCGCATTGACCGCGGCTCTGATTGCAGAGCGCGGCGCGATACCGGTGCTGACGGGACGTAATTATGCCAAGTTGGAACAATTATCGAAGACGATCCATGGGACGCATTCGATCCTTCGCATGGATGTGACCGACGAGGCGTCTGTGCAGCAAGCAGCAGATGAAGCCATACGCAAATATGGCAGGATCGACATTTTGCTTAACAATGCGGGCTTCGGGAAGTTCGAATTATTTACCGACGCATCGGTGGAAAGCTTCGCGGAAATGATGGATACAAACTATATGGGCATCGTGAGATGTACGAAAGCGGTGCTTCCGCACATGCTTAAGCAGGGCAGCGGTCATATCGTGAATGTCGCCTCGATGGCGGGCAAGATCGGTTCGTCGAAGTCGACCGGTTATTCGGCTACGAAGCATGCAGTGCTTGGATTCACCAATTCGCTTCGGATGGAGCTTAAGCCGCAGGGCATTAAAGTATCATCGGTCAATCCAGGGCCGATCGATACGGAGTTCTTCGCAGTGGCCGATCCGACGGGCAGCTATGTGAAAAATGTCGGTTGGTTCATGATGAAGCCGGCTTATGTAGCAAAAATGATCGTTCGCGTCATGGAGCGCGGCAAGGAGGAGCTGGACCTTCCTAGGGCAGCATCGGTCGGCATATGGTTCTACGGTCTGTTTCCGCGGCTTGCGGACAGGCTTGTAGGCGGACTTTTCAATCGAAAATAAGGTTAGCACGAGAGAGGAATAACGAAGCGTATGAGCAAGCAAAATTGGATTGAACTAGGCATTAACGAGACGCTGAGTCTTAAGCTGGAGGAGAATGGCATTACGGAGCCGACGGGCATTCAAGCGGAGACTATTCCGCTCCTGCTTGCAGGACGCGACGTCTCGGCAAGATCGCAGACGGGAACGGGCAAGACGCTTGCTTATTTGCTTCCGCTGCTGCAAGGGCTGAACGCAGGCTCGAATGCGATTCAAGCGATCATTCTATCGCCGACGCAGGAGCTCGCCATGCAAATCGTAAGAGTAGCCGAGTCGTACGCGGAGCCGCTAGGCCTTCGTGTGCAGCAATTGATTGGAGGCGCGGCGCTGAAGCGGCAGGTCGAGAAGCTGAAGCTGCATCCGCAGCTTGTTATCGGTACGCCGGGACGTATTCATGAGCTGCTGAAGCTGCGCAAGCTGAAGCTGCATGACGTCAGGTACGTCGTTGTTGACGAAGCAGACCAGGTGTTCCATCTCGGTTCAACCTCGGAGGTCGAGGCGATTCTGCATGCGACAGGCAAGGAGCGTCAGATTACGTTCTTCTCTGCGACGTATCCCGATGTGATGGCTAGATTCGAAGGCCGTTGGATGAAGGATCCAGCCCGCATTCAGATTACGCCGGAGCATAGGGTGTCGGAGACGATTGAGAACTACTACATGCTTAGCGACAAAAGGGACAAGACGGATACGGCACGCCGCCTCGTTCGTTTGTTGAATCCGTCCTCCGCGCTGTTGTTCTTGAACGATACGGACAATATTTCGAATTGGGAAGCGAAGCTTGCTTATGAGGGCTTCACGGTTGAAGCAATCTACGGCGACGCCGATAAGCAGCGACGCGCGGCAACGCTGGCGCGTTTCCGCGAGGGACGCTGCCAAATTCTGCTTGCTACTGATGTCGCGGCGCGCGGTCTCGACATCGAGGGTCTGCCGCTCGTCATTCAGCTCGATCCGGCGATTGACGCCGATCATTACGTTCACCGTGCAGGCAGGACGGGACGTATGGGCCGCCCCGGTACCGTCGTAACGATAGTGACGCCGCAGGAGCTGTTCATAATGGAGAAATTCCGCAAGCAGCTAGGCATCACATTAGAAGAGCGTGTCATGTTCAGAGGCAAGCTGCTCACGAATGAGCAGCTTCGCGAAGCGACGAAGCCGTTCGCCTCGGCTAACCGGAAAGCGGTGTCTGAAGATAAGCCTGTTCGCACAGCAGAAGCAGTCGAGAAGCCGCGCAAGCCGCAATCCCCGAAGCCGCCGGCTATCGGCAGCGGGCAGGTGTCCAGCGCAGTGAAGCCTGCAGCCAAAGCGGCCCCTAAGCCGATTGTGAAGGCGAAAGCGAAGGAAGAACGCAAGCGTGATGGGAAAAACAAAGGCGCTCCGAAATGGTTAAAAGAGAAGCGCGAAGCCGGCAAAAACGACAAATAATTTTTTTATTTGCAAGCCACCCTCCTAAATCGGACACCCTCCCCCGAACGTTATGGGCGAAGGTAAAAAGCGGAAAAATCCGTAATCGATCATAGGGAGAGTGGCTTTCTTGACTAAACAAAGTATGTGGAAGAAGACAGCAATTACCTCACTGGCACTAATGATGCTTACAGGCGGTGCGACAGCAGCTTTTGCCGACAATGGCAGAGGAAACGGCGGAGGTCGTGATGATGACCGAAACAGTCAGAACGAAGACAGCCGGCATAATGATAAGAATGACGATAAGGACGACGATAAATATAAAGTAGTTTGGAAATTCAAAGACGAAGACGACTTGAAATGGGCAACCGAATATATTATGCGTCTGGCGTCCAAAGGTATTTTCACAGGTTACGATGATGGTACATTCAAGCCATCGAACAAAATTACTCGCATCGAGGCGATCAGCGCTGCGGTTCGCTTGATGGGATTAAGAGATCAAGCCGAATCGGCGGAAGAGATGAGCACGGAGCTTCAATTCAAAGACGCGGATAAAATCAAGAAAAAATATCCATGGGCGGTAGGATACGTTTCGGTCGCTCTAGAAAACGATCTGTTCTTTGAAAACGAGACAGAGGTGAAACCGGAGCAGCAAGCGACAAGATTATGGTCGACGATCCTGCTTATTAAAGCGCTTAAACTGGAAGACGAAGCGAAAGCTCTTAACAATACGAAGCTTGATTTCAAGGACGCGAATCAAATTCCAGCCGCTTCTGTCGGTTACGTAGCGTTGGCTCTTGAGAAAAAAATTATTACAGGCTATGAAGACCGTAATGGCAACAAGACATTCCGTCCGAACCAACCGATTACCCGCGCCGAGATTGCGGTGCTCCTTGACCGCACGGACGAGGAAATGCCGGATCAAGACGCTACGGCGATTACAGGCACATTGAAGGCTGCTGCAAGCGGCGGCAAAATTACAGTCGTGAAGGCTGATAAAACCGAAGTTGTACTTACGCTTGATCCTAACGTCTTTATTTTCCGCGATGACAAGAAAGCTGCCGTAAGCGCGCTTCGCGCAGGCGACGAAGTACTCGTTCGCACGTACCAAAGCAAAGTAGTGTTCATCGAAGTAACGGAAGAAGAGCCGGAAGTGGTTAGCTTCTCGGAGACTGGCAAAGTACAATCGCTAACGTTCGATTCGTCGGCCAAGCTGTCCGCGATTACGGTAACGCAAGAGGAAGATTCCGAGACTAACGTTCTGATCTACGCGGTTTCCCCTAACGTTAAGATTGTAGGCAATGCTTCGCTGCTTAAACAAGGACAATCGGTAAAAGTTACGGGCAAGAACGCTATCGTAGAAACGATTGAAATTAAATAGAACCATTTATAGATGAAAGCCGTCCCTCTCCCGCATACGCGGGTAAAGGGGACGGCTTTTTTTGATATTGCGTCCATAATTCGGTATGCTGATATAGAAGATAGTCATGATGCCAATATGTAATAGTGAAGGTGAAGAGAGTGGACACGATATTGCAGGTGAAGCAGCTGATTGGCGGATATAGTCCGCGGAGGCCGGTGCTGCACGGTCTTGATTTTGAAGTAAAAGCAGGTGAAATGGTCGGTCTGATCGGGCTTAACGGAGCAGGCAAGAGCACGACGATCAAGCATATTCTTGGGCTTATGAAGCCGCACCAGGGAGAAGTGAAGGTTGCGGGCACGACGCTGGCGGAGCAGCCGGAAGTATATCGATCGGCCTTCGCATATGTGCCGGAAGCGCCTGAATTGTTTCCTGAGCTGACGGTTGAGGAGCATCTTCATATGACGGGCATGGCCTACGATGTAAAGGAGAAGGACTTTGCTGCGAGGCAAGAAGCGCTGCTCGATCAGTTCCAAATGCTTCCTAAGCGCAAAGCGTTCGCAAGCCATTTATCCAAAGGGATGCGCCAGAAGGTCATGATTATGAACGCTCTATTGGCTCAGCCGCCGCTATACATTATAGACGAGCCTTTCCTGGGTCTTGATCCGCTCGCGATTCGCTCACTGTTGGAACGATTGGTGGAAGTGAAGCGGAACGGAGCGGCTATTCTGATGAGCTCGCATATTTTGTCCACGGTGGAGACGTATTGCGACCGGTTCATCGTTATGCATCAAGGACATATCGCTGCACAAGGGACTATGGAGGATGTAAGGCGCACAGCGGGCATTGATATGCGGAACGGAACGCTTGAAGAAGCGTTCTACAAGCTCGTTACCGGAGGCCATTCATGAGTGCAGAAGGCAGAGGCAGCTCATTAGAGTCGTTATGGAAGAAGCGCTCACAAGCTTTCCGCAAGGAAACGATGCCATATTGGCGCTATATGTCGATGAGTGGATTTCCCGCCTTCCTGTCGCTCTTTGTTATATCCGGCATATTAGGTTATTTTAAGCTTATTAGGGACTTGCCGCCGCACTTTCCGATTACGGCTGTTGGAGTGATTGTGCTTACGCTGGCAATTAGCTGGACACCGCTTCGTACATGGCTTGCGCCTGCAGATACGGTATTCCTTATGCCTCGTGAAGGGGAGATGGGAAGTTACCTGAAGGCGTCATACCGCCGTTCGACGATCATGACGGTGTTATTCAGTGCCGTCATGCTTCTATTGTATGTGCCGATCTATAGGCAAGGGGCTGCGCCGGCTCACTGGCTGGTCATTGTAGGCGGGGCGGCGTTACTGCGCGCGGCTAATCTGTGGGGAGGCTGGAAGGAACGTAAGCTCGCTTGGCCGGGCATGCGGCGTTTGCTTCGCATAGCGCGCTGGATTGCCACGGCAATCGTTCTGTATGTGTGGCTGACATACGTTCCTTGGCAGTCAGCCGTCTTCACGCTGTTCGTCGTTGCGCTTTTCACTTTCGCATACCGGCTGCCTAGCAGTCACCGCTTTCCTTGGGAGCGTATGATCGAGGAAGAGAGGACAACTCATAAGCGTTATTATACGTTTTTTGGCATGTTCATCGACGTTCCGACGCTGCCGTCACCAATCGCTAGGCGTTCATACATCGCTTGGGCGCTTCGGCTAGTTCCGTATTCCAAACGACATACATTTGTTTATTTGTATTTGGCCGCTCTGCTTCGAACCGAAATGGGAGGCATTCTGATCCGACTGCTGCTGCTCGGAGGACTCGTAACGTATTGGATTGCCGAGGATGCTTCGTTGTCCGGATGGGGAGCGCCGCTTGTTTATGCCTTGTTCATGCTTGTGTTGTCCGTTCAACTGGGAGGGCTTAGACAGGTTCATCGTCATTCCGTGTGGAAGCATGTGTACCCGCTGCCGGATAGCCAGCGCATTGGGCAATATACGAAGGTAGATCGTATGGCTCTAACCGTCATCGCTGTATTGCTGGCATTTCCTCTTGCCTTGCCATTGCTCATTCAAGGCTATTACGCGCCTGTAGCTGCTACAGCAGCAGCTATGCTAGCTTATATCGCCATAAGGCCAAGCCGTATTAAGAAGAAGCTGCGCAAAGAGGAAGATGACGATTAAGTGATAAAGCGTAATCGGTGCGTAACATTCGATTTGGTGCTGAATGGATTTTATATAAGCTAACGTGTTAAATGACTGTATATAAGTCGTTTGATTGGATTGCCTGCAGTCAAATGGCCGGAGGAACCCTGCTGAGGGCTAAAATGTCGGTTTTGACTGTATGTTTTCCACTCAAAAGTCGCTTAACAGGCGATTGGGGCCGAGTAGACTGTATGAAATACAGGCAAAACGTCATTTCAGTAGGAGAGGTCGGGTTGTGCTCAGGCTTTGTGCCAGAGTGGCCAGTCCTGAAAGTGCCGTACGTTAGGAGCATCCCGATTATACACAAAGGACCTCAGCATTTCACTGTAAAGTGAAGGCGGAGGTCCTTTTTAATGAAACCATTTTTTGTGTCTTCCCTGTTTCTTACGCTAGCAGCTCTTGAACCGCTTTGAAGATCGTGTCATACAGTTCTTCCAAGTTTTCTTCCTCGATACAAGAGAACGCGACTCGCAGATCGGTCTCGCCAAGCGCGATTGTTCCGATGCCGTATTCGTCCAGCAGGCGGTTGCGAACAGCTTCAGCTGTAACACCGCTCAGCTTGAGGCACATGAAGTAACCGGAGTTGAACGGATAGTAGCTCAGCACATCGCCGTAACGGCCGCTGTCGAGCAGGGTCTTCACGGTATTGGCGCGGCCTTTCATAATATCGTATTTCTCGGCCCGCTGCTGCTCGAACTCCGGCGATTGCAGAGCGCGAAGCACGAAAGTCTGCGACGGATGCGGTCCGCTCGAAATCGTAGCGCGAATAATGCCGACCGTCTTCTGCTCAAGCGCTGCGAGCGCAGCAGCCGATGAAGATGCGTAGGTAATGAACCCTACGCGGAAGCCCCACACATACTCTTCTTTCGTAGCGCCGTCAACCTTGATCGCAAGCACGCGCGGGTGCAGTTCCGCAAGCTTGGAGAAAAGCGACTCGTGCAAGGAATCCTCGAAGAACAGTCCGAAATAAGCATCATCGGTAACAGCCACAACATTGATGCCAGCTTCCGCAGCATCGCGAATCGCAGCTACGATCTCGTCGCCTTCCTGAGGACCTGGCGTGTAGCCTGTTGGGTTGTTCGGGAAGTTAAGCACGACGATTGCTTTGCCTTTGTCCTTCTGAGCGAGCAACGCTTCGCGAAGACCTTGGCTGTTGAATTTCATTTCATTGTTGTATAAAGGATACTCGACGATCTCAGCGCCACGGCGTACGCCGAAGGTGAGCTCATAGTTTTCCCAGTTTTTATTTGGAATGACTACGGCATCTCCAGCATCGGCGAACAGGTCGGCAACAATGCTAAGGCCGTGCGTCAATGCATTCGTTACAACAGGCGTCCCGAAGCCCTTGGCTTCAAGAGACGGATTATCTTTAATCATCTTCGTGCGCCAAGCAGAGCGAAGCTCCGGCTTGCCGCCAGGAGGTGCATATTCGTAAAGATCCTTCGGATTATAAGCGGTCAGCGTCTCTTGAATCACTTTGAGATGCATAGGCACACCGCCCTCTGTTGCAATTCCGATCGTAGCGTTGAACTTCTTCGCCTTCGTCTTTGCTTCAGCGGATTGGCTGAGGATGCCCTCCTTCGGAAAATAAATCGCTTTGCCTAAAGCCGATAACATGGCGTAGACGTTCGGATTTTCCGTTTGCAACGTCTCATTTAACTGCTGTGCAAGTGGGTTCATTAGACTTCATTCCATCCTTCCGAGATGATTCGTATAAGTTATTATTGGCTAGAACTGCCGGTCTGTGACGCGTTACAGGCCTAATCTTCTTGTCGGGTGCTATTATAACATTTTTTCTAAGGTGCAAACCATTCTCATAGCAAATTTTTTGCGAAATCTAGTCACATTGTTGTACGGCTTGCACAAAACTTTATCGCTGTTGTATGATGACGACATATGTTTGGACGAGCAACAACGGTTGCTGCTCTGTAAGCGTTAGCTGCCTATTATGGGCCCGCGCGACAAATGCTGCTTCGAGATGGGAAGGAAAGCGGTTTGTTTCGCTGGCGGGGGAGGATTTTTATATGCTGCACGTATCGCCTGATTCTTTAGTTTTGCAGCCTGCCTTTGCCAAGATCGTCTGCGAGCCTGGATGGCGCTGGGCAAGACGCRAGAAGCCGATACCTAATTACGATCTATTCTATGTATGGAGCGGCGAAGGGGAAGTAGAAATTAACGGTTCGATCTATGAAGTAAGCAAGGGAAGCTGCTTCTTGTTCCGGCCCGGTGATCACACGAGCGCGACTCATAATCCCCAGAAACCTCTTGTATTGACATATATTCATTTTAAAGTGGATGAAGCTGTCGATTCAGTGCCAGAGCGTCATCGTGTGCTTACGGATACAGTGGATTTCGAATATATGTTATCGCGTTACGTTCGTTTATTTTTAGTACAAACGTATGCGGCGGAAGAAGAAGCGAAGCTTGTGCTTAAGCAGCTCATCATTCATTTGCTGCGCGAGGACAATGCGGCGCCGGTGGAGAAGAAAGCGAGCAATCAACTGACGGAAGCTATCCACGAGATCGCCAATTACGTTCGCCAAAATCCGAGCATCGCGCATCGCGTAGAAGATCTGGCGATGCGGGCGCAGCTTTCGCCGCGGTATTTTTCGATGAAATTCAAGGAAATGATCGGGATGTCTGTTCAGACGTATATGATTCGTACCCGGATCGAACGTGCGCAGCATTTGCTTATGCATGCGGGCATGAACGTCACCGAAGTAGCCGATGCGCTTGGCTATCGAGATATATTTTTCTTCAGCCGCCAATTCAAGCAATATACGGGCAGAAGTCCATCGGAAATACGTTGAGCCTTAATTCCATATTGAATCTTACAATAACGAAGACTTCTTACGATGCCGCCTAGGCTGTCATCATAAGAAGTCTTTTTATTGTTTCTACTCTCGGTTATAGTGGTTGCTTCGGCAATATACGCCCAAGACGTTCGCCCATCTTCACTTTCAGTCCGACCTCGATATCCTCGCGCGGAGCGAAGCTGTCATCTTCCATCAGCAGGACGACGGTAGAGCCGAAGGAAAAGTAGGCGAGCTCGTCACCTTTAGTAACCTCGTCTTGAAGCGGCTCAACGTACTTAATGCTGCTGACGTTCATAGCGCCGACCTTGACGACCGCCGTTTCCCAGAACTCGTTCCGTATGTAGGTAATAAGCCTTTCGTTGCGGCTTAACACTCTTCGCATATGGCGCAATCCGAAGTCGTTGACCGGATACACCTTGCCGGCTATGTGCTCCCGCTCTACGACCGTTCCGCTTACCGGTACATGGATGCGATGATAATCGGTAGGGCTTAAATATAAGACCATGTAATAGCCGCCCAGATAGGAAGAGGCGCGCGGAGAACGATTAAGCAATTCTTCTACGGTGTAGTCCTGTCCCTTGACGTTCATGATCGTCCCGTCCTGAATGCGGCCGGCTCCGGTGATCAGCGCATCTACGGGACTGGCCACCTGGTCTTCGCCGCCATCGATCTGTCTCATGCCGTGCTTAAGCCGGCGGGTGAAAAATTCATTTAACGTTCTATATTCAGAGAGGGGCTTTTCGGCCTCCTCCACCTTTATGCCATACATAGCTGCAAACCTTGCAATTAGATGGCGGCTGGCGGCTGACTGGGCGAATCCTCCGGTCATCCGGGAAATCCATTTGCGCGAGCTTAACTCAGTCATGGAACGAAGCAGCCATATCATCATGCTCTTACCGTCACGTCCTTTCCTTTCCTTTCATGCAGGGCTTTGGATCCGTTTCTTAAGCGCTTGCCCCCAAACAGTGTGACATATCCGAATCCAATTTACAATACACAGGTTCATTATTTGCGTAAGCGTTTATTTCTGAAAAATATCGACGATGCTGGTCAGTAAGAGGTGATCATAGATGATGGTAATGAGCGGAGTCGGACTCGCGGCTGGGGCGCTTCTGCTAGGCTGGATCAGCGGAAGAAACGCCGGCTTGCGGCGGCTGTGCGATGGACTGGCGGTTATTGCATTCTTCCTTTTTTTCGTCATCGCCTCAACGGCAGTGGCGACTACGATAACGAGGGACACCGTCTTTATGACGGAGGTTCATCGGGTGCTTATTAATCCTGTTTTTCTAGTAAGCGGAGCTTATATTGGACCGTATACGCTATGGAAGCTTGCAAGCGTCTTAGCGTTGAAAACGCCGAAAACTCCGTAAGCGGGTTGCGATGGTATTGGCCGCTCCAGTATGATAAGGGCAGCAATGGAACTGGACTACTGGAGGCGAACCTATATAATGAACGAGAAACAGCTTACAAAGCCGGAAGCGGTTATATTTGATATGGATGGAACGTTATTCGAAACGGAAACGCTGCTCGTACAAGTGCATAAACGGCTGTTCGAGACGCTTCGCGAAGAGAAGCTGTATATGAAGGAGACGCCGCCCGTAGACAAGCTGCTTAGCTGTCTCGGCATGTTGCTGGAAGATATATGGCGTCAGATCATGCCTGATAGCTCTGAAGCGGCCAGAAGGCGAGCAGATGAACTGATGCTCCAGTACGAGCTGGAAGGGCTCGAAGCGGGCGAGGGCGAGTTATATCCTTATGTGGAGCAGACACTTGTTTGGTTGAAGGAGCGGGATGTCAAGCTGTTCGTCGCAAGCAACGGGCTGGAGGCTTATGTGAAGGGTGTAGCGGAGTATAAGGGAATTGCCCCTTTATTCGAAGGCTTGTACAGCGCAGGCGAATACGGGACAGCCAGCAAGGTGGACCTAGTTGCCAGACTGCTGAGCGATCATGGCGTCCGGTCGGCATGGATGGTGGGAGATCGCTCCTCCGATGTGGAAGCAGGGAAGGGCAACGGCTTGTCAACAATCGGCTGCGCCTATGCGAGCTATGGCAAGCGCAACGAGCTCGAAGGCGCGGATATTCTTATTTCGGATTTTCGTGAATTGCGAGAATGGATTGAACGGTATTAAAGATATCATTAACGGCCGCCTAGGCTGCGCATCGACGCAGACTGGACGGCCGTTTTGTTCAAATATTCACACCTTGACCGGAGCTCCCAACTCTGCTGTTTTCTCGAAGCGCAGCGTAGGCTTGCCCGTGGGGCCGCGATGCATAGAGACAGCCTTCATACCGAGCTTGAAGCAGATCGCCATGCTTGCGGTATTGTCGACAGCGACATTGCAAGTCATAGAACCGAGACGTCCTATCATCGCTTCCACGATTTTGCCGCCAATGCCCAGTCCTCGAGCATCCGGATGCACGACGACGAGACTGCCCCCTTCGCCGCCATCGGCAGCGAAGCCGAAGCCGACGATGCGGCTGCCGTGGACAGCGACGGCAATGACTGCTGTATACACACCGCTAGCATCTGATTCAAGCGTTGAATCATCCAGCTTGCGCAGCGCATGCATCGTCGCGATAGCTAGCCGCTTATCGCCGAAGCGAAGGGCGAAGCCGATCAGTCTCTTCTTCTCGGTACGCCATCTATCCGGCGCAAGCAGCTCCACTTCCATCGTTACATGCCTCCCGCCGTGCTCGTTTTTTTCCTGGCTAGATAGGAGCTGTAATGAAAAATCCGCTCCAGCGATTTCTGTCTAATATGCGGCTCGTCGAATTTCATTGGCTTTGAGTTCGCTTCGAAAAACCAGATGCTGCCTTCGCTGTCGATACCCAGATCCATCGACATCTCGCCAAGCAACTGCTTCGATGCCCGTTCGATCTGCTTGGCGATGAGAATCGCTGTCGCTTTCGCTTTTAATAACAGCTTACGCGCGTTATCCTCGTTAAATGTATACACAAGCAGTTTCTCGGGATCTTCAATCATGCCGCCTCGAGGCACATGTGTCGTGATGCTCGAGCTGCCTGCGATACGGGCGCCGATGCCGGTAATATCCCATTGCCCGCGGCTATTCTTCTGGACGAGCACGCGCAGGTCGTAATGGCGATCGTTGAAGGAAGCGAGCTTAATGCCTTGCTGCGCAATGTAAGCTTCTCCGGCGCTTTCCTTCTGGATACGAGTCCATAGCTTCGTAATCGAGCTGCAGCTGTAGGTGGAGCTCTTCTTGCGCTCTTGTATTTTCAACCGATAAGGAAGCTCTCTGGCCGCTTGGAACTTGATCGTCATAATGCCTTTGCCCGCTTTGCCGCTCTCCGGCTTCAAGTAGATAAAGGAATATTTATCCATCATCTGGCCCAGGCTCGACAGCGACATCAGCTTGCGGGTCGTAGGAATGAATGGTTTGGTGGACTTGGAGTCGCGCAGCCACTCGAACATCTCCCATTTGTTGAAGAAGGAAGGATTGAACAGCCTGACGCGAGGGTGCTTCTGGCAGGCAGCGATCTTCTGCTTAACGGCTGGAAGCATCTCATCCTCGCGCTGAGGAATCCGATTGTAGATAATATCAGGAAACGGCAGCAGCCGCGGCAACCAGCTTTCGGATTCCTCGTTGTATACGTAGCCATTCAGGTTGCTCCGGGTTAACAGCAAGTTTTTCACTGTCACGACRTAGACGATAAACCCCATACCTTGACCTACACGAATAATATCGATGAAGTTATTGCGGTTGCCCCGGAAAAGTTGAGTATCGTCATCGATGGTCAGTATAGCGAGTACTGTTCTGCCGGCGCGAAGCTCTCTGATGTCCGTCTCATCCGGAAGCAAGCTCTCCATTAGCCATTACCTCCTTGGAAGCGGCTAAGATACATACAGTGCTCCAAAATGTACGAAACGGAAGCACGACCCTCCGAACGAAGTGCAGGATGCTTGTAGATGGAACGGCCCGGCTTCGCGTTCGCCTCGAACATCCATACTTCACCGTCCTTGTCGATGCCAAGGTCGAGTCCGAGTTCGCCAAGACGATGAGGGTAATTGCGTTCAATCGCTTCAGACAACTTAATCGCGACACTCTTCGCTTTGTCCAGCACAGTATCCGCCTGCGCACCGAACGTCCGGCTAAGCGCCTGTTCCGGCGTCATCAGCTGTCCGCCGTTCTTCACATGGGTTGTCACGCTCCCGCGGCCGGCCTTCTTCGCTCCGATGCCTGCGGGAACCCATTCATTTTTGCCGTTCTTATGCATATGGAAGCGGAAGTCTAGCGGGCAGCTGTCGATCTCAACGAGTCGAATGCCCTGCTGAACGACGTATTGATTAAAGGTATTGCCGTGACGCGCTTGCAGCATGCGCATGAGACTGTTGAAGTTCGGGAAGCGAAGCAGAACGTTCTGCCTGCCCTTGCGATAACGTACGAAATAACCGCGCTTCGAGTGATAAGTCAGCCGATAGATGCCAACCCCAAGACTTCCTGCTGTCGGCTTGAAATATAAAAATTGATGCTTCTCAAGCATCTCCTTCATCTTCTCCGGTGTCGGATTCGATACCGATTCAGGCAAGTGATTCAGCGCCTCGGGATCGTTGTCGAGCAGCTTATACACGTCGGATTTATTGAAGAAGCTCCAGTTGAAAAAAGGGATTTTCCGCCGTACGAACTTCTCGCGCAGCGAGCTGATGGACGTCGAGAATTCGGCCTTGCGGTTCGGCAGGCGGTTGTAGACGACATCGGGCAGCGGAACGACTTTGCGATACCAGCCGCCTTGGGGGCTAAGGAAGTAGCCGTTGACGGTCTCTAGCTGCCAATTAATGTCGCTTGGCGTGAAGCCGAATAAATAAGCTTTATCCTCGCCCATGCGAATAATTTGTTTAATAAAGTTCGTGCGCCCTCCGAACGGATAGCTTTCGGAGTGCACGTTCGAGTCGCTAAGAATGCCTACGAGCGGCCCGATCTGGACTTCGTTCTCGCCGCTGGCGAGCACGTACACGTTGCCTGACTTCGGCACTTTAATCAATTGCCGTACGCCCGCGGACAGATAGAGATGGTTGCCCGGGCGCTTCAACGCCTTGAGCTCGGTCGTGATGACCTCATTGCCTAATTTGAGATGAATCGATTTTTTACCGGCCAGTTTAAGCTGCTTGAGCAACGGGCTCGACAAATAAATGACTTTATCGGACTGTGGAGAGAAGTGCACATTACACGTTGTCAAACTCATCAATGAACCTCCTGAACGTTGAAAGGCCGTAGTCGTTTCGGATCCTGCGCTTGTCGGCCGTTAGCGGATTCATGGACTGCAGCCGTAGCATATAATCGTCTCGCGATAAATCTAGCGTATAAGAGTGGGCGTTCAATGGAATGTCGCTCGGCGCTATCGTCACCGATGAGGCGGAACGAAGCGCGGCCGGGCTTCGAATTGACTTCAAGCAGCCATAGGCGGCCGCCCGGCTCAATGCCGTAATCGAAGCCAAGCTCAGCGAATCTTCCGTAGCGGCCCTCGAGATGCTCAGCTGCCTGCTCACTTATCATATGGATTTGGTCTAGCAAACGTTCGGATTGCGGCTTGCCATAGTTGATTTCAAGCAAGCTTTGCGGCAGCGTGGCGCCGCCTCCGCCGTGCAGGTTAGAGGTTAACGCGCCTTGAGCCCCTCGGCGGGCAGCTATGCCGGTCAAGCGCCAAAGGCCTTGCTCATTCTTCTGAAGCAAGACCCTGATGTCGAAGGGATATCCTTCTTTATCGTTAAGCGGGAAGTAGGGCTGAAGAATATAGGGAGTACGGGCAGTAACCCGATCCAACCAGTGCCACCAGTTGGTTGTTGCTAGGGTGAACGTCTTGGTGAAAATGCGATTGCTTCGCGTACGGCCATTCATGTGTACCGATTGTTCTTCTGTATTCAGCTTTATATGAATGACGCCGATCCCATGCATGCCTGCTCCCGGTTTAAGGACGAGCCCATCCGGATAGGACGCAAGCAGCGGTTCAATCTGAGAAGGGGAACTGTAGGGCAGCGTGGATGGGAGAAACGGCGCCAGCCTATTGTTTTGCTTAAGCGCGTCATAGACTTCGAGCTTGGATGGAAGGCTGCTGTTAAGAAGTATATGCGGCTTAGCTAGCTTTATTTGGGATAAGATATGACGGCTGTTTCGCCGGCTTACCGCATCAGTGCAAAAGCGGCGGTCGTAGACAACGTCGGGCAGCGGACAAGTCTGCTGCTGCCAACGTCCTTCTTGCCAGCGATAGCCGATCAGCTCGCGAGCACCAGGTTGCCACCCCTCTGCTGTGAATACATATAGCAGTATGCAGAGACGCTCCGCAGCAATGGCAAGCTGACGATAGAAGGATGGTTCAGGCAGCTCAGGCTCGAGGTCAGCATTGGCAGTTGGGATGATGGAAGCGACATAGATTCCGATAATAACATTAGGTAGTTTCATGGCAGCCTCCGTCAGAAGCCCGATAAGAAACGGGAATATTGGATTAGAGCAAGCACGGAAGGGCGTATTTTGTTGTCGTTAAGCGGAGTGTTGTCGTTTTTGGACGGCTTGGAGTTGACCTCCAACAGCCAAACTCGGCCATTCGTATCCATGGCCAGATCGATGCCAAGCTCTCCGAAATGCGCGGGAATTTGCGTATCGACGCCCTTGGCAATATGAAGCGCCGCCTGCCGCAGCCTTACGGAGGCTTCCTGCTTGTTGATTCCGTTCTGCAAATTCGATTTGCCGATCGCTTCGGCCGCCGTGCTGAGCGTTCCGCCTCGGGCCAGATTGGATACGAAATGCTGGTCGCCGGCCGTACGAGCGACGATCGAGGTAATCGCCCACGTGCCCTTGGCATTTTTCTGTACCAGCGCGCGGAAGTCGACGGGCCGCTTCTGAATTTCGATCAGTTGCAGACCTTGTTGAATCTGGTAACGAATCGTCTTCATCTTGGTAGAGATCGTCGAGAAGAGCTTCTCAAGATTAGTAAACAATTGCTTGCGGCTGCCGCTCGCAGTGGCGAACATAGCTAAATAGCCGTTATTCGATTCCCCGCGCGTAATGCGGATAATACCCTTGCCGAGGCTGCCTCGAATCGGCTTAAGGAAAACGCTGCTGTAGCGGGAGCACATGGCGTTCAGCATAGTGTAATTGCGCAGCAGATGCGATTCGGGCAAGTAGCGGGCGACGGTCTCGTCTTTTTTTAACGCATCGAATACTTCAGCTTTATCGAGAAACTTCTCGTTGAATACGACAGTAGTATGATGAAGTTTTACTTCATTCAGGAAATGTTGTACGCTGGGTCTGCTCTCCATTTTCCTCGATGTGATGCGGTTATTGACGACATCGGGCATCGGCATGGATGTTTTCATCCAGACGTTATTGAATACCCAGCCGCTGATGGCATTCATGCTGCTAAGCTGGTTCGGCGTGAAGAAGTAGACGAAAGCCCCATGCTCCGTACAAGCATCCACGAGTTCCCGGCAGAACATCGTAATCGAGCCGAACGGCTTATCCGGCATATTCGGATAATCACGGCTGATCAATACGCCGATCAGCGGACCAAGAACAAGGGATGACGTATCTTCCGTGTAACGCAGTCCCACGGAAGCGTTGTGGGAGAGGCCCATCTTCTTGGCGAGGCTCTGGCTCACGCGCATCCCTTCGAACTTAGGAATCGCGATTACTTTGATATTATGACGGAACGAGCCGAACCTTAGCGTAATATGCTGGCCCTGCGGAATTCGGAGACGCTTCATCTGCGCTTCGCCGAGCATGAGCGTATCCTCCGGCAGCATGCCGGAGCTTATGACCTGTACGGATACTTTCGATTTGAGCATCTTAGAGCTCCTTCCAAGCAGGAGATAACGGGTGGTTGGGAACGAAAATAGGTATTTAACACGAATTAATTTATCATATGAGGACATCTAGCCTTTGTGAATCGAAAAAAACGAACGAGGAGTCGATCCAATGAATGTATATGACAAAGCTTATGATCTAGCGAAAGCACTTAAGGATAGCAGCGAGGCGGAGCAGTTGAAGACAGTTAAACGGGCAATGGAGGCCGATCCTGAGGCTTCGCGGATCATGGAAGGCTTCCGGGAGCGCCAGATGGAGCTTCAGCAGAAAATGATGAGCGGCGAGGAACCGACCGAAGCGGAGATGGCGTCGATTACGAAGCTGTATGAAGAGATCGCGGGAAATCCGTTAATTGCCAGCGTCCTAGAGGCAGAGCGGCAGCTTGCGGTCGTATTCGAGGATATTAATCGATTACTGAATGACGTTCTGAAGGCAATCGCGGGATAGAGTCATATCCGGCCAAGCTTGTTCATACCCTAATAATGCGGACGAGGGTTACAGGTCGGACGCATATGAGGATGAAGGAGTTGAAGGCTATGTTTTCGGGGAGAGCCCGTCATGTGCTCTATTTGCTGCTTGCGCTAGCGATGCTCGTCTACGCGCTGCCGCGTCTTGAGCTCGGCGACCCGCTTAGCGTATCAAGCGTCTTCGGATACATCTGGGTAGCGCTCGCGCTGCTGGTCGTAACGGCGAACGTGAACGAATTGCTGCTGATGGACGAGGAGAAGCGCAAGGAGCTGGCGAGAATCAAGAGAGCGAAGTACGTGCTTATGGAGCGGAAGATGATGCAACGGAAATCAGTCGCGAAACAGTCGCGTTAACGGATAAGACATCTTGCGCAGAGCAGTGTCTCGCATGTGGACAAGAAGAAGACCTAGCAGCTCGCTAATAAGCGCTCTAGGTCTTCTTTTTGTTGCAGATATCGTTGTCGGCTTTGAATTTGGCTATCGTTACTATTTGGTATCTTTGAATTGAACGAGCTGCTTTACGAATTTGTATACCGCTTCCTGCTCTCGCGCAGTCAGACCGTTCAATTGAAGGGCGATCTTGTCCGCATAATCGCTGCCGCCATCTGCTGCTTGCGGCAAGGAGTCGTCGATATTAACGATATGCTCAAGCGGCGTCTGGAGCGCGGCTGCAATCTTGGCAAGCACATCGATGGTCGGATTTTTCTCGCCGCGTTCGACTTGTCCCATGTAAGAGGCGTTTATTTCGGCGCGAAGCGCAAGCTGCTCTTGGCTCAGCCCTTTTCTTCTGCGATGCGATCGTATATTTTCTCCGATAAGCTTCGAAATTCCACTCATTTAAGTCACCCCAGCCTAACGATAGTTCTTTCATGCAAGCACAACAACTGTCTATAGAATGTACTTAAAAAAGTGACTATAGTCATTGACGGAGGGAGGGACTCTTTACTATAATTGTGTAAAAAAGTATCACTCTATTATTATCATTGTCTGTTAAGGAGTAATTTACCAATTGAGTTAATAGTGGTAAGATAATGAAATAGGGCCGTTTGGTGGAGGGAGGCTAACAATGGTTGATGAATTCGAGTTTTTCAGAAAAGTACGGGCCTATTATTGCATGGTTCCCTTCGTTGTCAGCTTTAAGTATAAAATGTCGCACAAGGTCGAGAAGGCCGCAACAGCGTTAGGGTCGTTCAGTTGCCGTGTCAATCCACATACACAAATTGTCGAATACATTATGCAATTGAATTCTGATATGATTGCAAGGCCGCATAGCGAGCAAAGCTCATTCCTGTTCTCGAGCGTATGCGAGGAAATTCCGCCGCAGGCTGTTCGAGTCGATAATCACCTTATACATTCGGCTAGATACCCGATTCCTATTGAATATGATTGGCAGAAATTCGTTATGAACGGTGCCGAGGAGGCAATCAGCGTCCAATCGATGAATCAGCTGTTCAAGAAATGGAAGCTGCTCGGTGTGCACGGACAGCAGGTGAACGCGGATATTAAGGTCGAGCGGGTCGAGATCGAGTGGTATCATTAAGCCGACTCCGCTTTACATGACTTTTCACGGTCCTATCTCTTATAATGGAGGAAGACGATGAAAGGTTGGACGGAGGAATAGCAATGACTTCAAGCGGATCTAGCCATGACAACAGCACGAAACACGAGCAAGTGCTGCAATATATTCAGAATTTGAAGATCGGAACGAAATTGTCGGTGCGACCGATTGCGAAGGCGCTTGGCGTAAGCGAGGGCACAGCATACAAGGCGTTTAAGGAAGCAGAGGCTGCCGGTCTCGTCAGTACGAAGGAAAGAATAGGAACGGTGCGCATTGACCGCAAGCGGCGCGAAGCGCTCGATCAGTTGACTTTCGGTGAAGTGGCGGAGATTGTTGAGGGACGTCTGTACGGTGGGGCAGCGGGCCTTGAGAAGACGCTCCATAAATTCGTAATCGGCGCTATGGAGCTTGACGCGATGCTTCGTTATATCGATGAAGGTAGCCTGCTTATTGTCGGCAACCGCGTCGGTGCTCACAGGTGCGCGCTGGAAGAAGGGGCAGGCGTACTCATTACGGGCGGTTTCGAGCCCAGCGAGGAAGTTATTGCGCTAGCGGATGATCGCGCTTTGCCGATCATTTCATCGCGGCATGATACTTTCACTGTCGCTTCGATGATTAACCGCGCGATGTACGATCGATTAATCAAGCGCAAGATTATGCTGATCGAAGATATCGTTACGTTCAGCCGTCCGGCGGATGTACTGCGGGTAGGCGCTACCGTGTTCGATTATCATAAGCTGTCACGCGAGTGCGGCTATTCAAGATTTCCGGTTGTAGACGAGCGGGGCAAGGTAGTCGGCATGATGACGGCCAAGGATGCCGTCGGAGCTCCTGAAGAGGGTGAAGTGGAGCGTCTCATGACGAAACATCCGATCACGGCAGCGCCGAACATTACGGTACCGTCTGCCGCGCATACGATGGCTGCCGAAGGCATAGATCTGCTGCCGATCGTTGACCGGCATCGCAAGCTGCTGGGCGTTGTAACGAGACAAGAGGTGCTTGACGCTATGCGTTTCGCTGGCAAACAGCCGCAGTCGGGCGAGACGTTCGAAGATTTAATGTGGACGGGCTTCATGGCCTCGGCCGTTCAAGGGCAGCATGAGCTTGGCATCATGTATAAGGGTGCGATTACGCCTCAGATGTCGGGAGCGCTTGGCATGGTATCGGAAGGGGTGCTGGCGACGCTAATGACGCAAGCGGCCAGGAAGATGATTAGGGAGACGATCAAGCGGGACTATTCCATGGAGAGTATGACGACCTATTACGTAAGGCCTGTTCAGATCGATCGTGAAATTACGATCATTCCAAGAGCGCTCGAGATGAGCCGCAAGTTTACGAAGCTGGAGATTGAAGTGAACGACAATCAAGGACTGGCCGCCAAGGCGATGATGACGGCCCAGATGATTGATCCGTATTGACGGTCCATCCATGAGGATAGATGAACGCAGTACGGTGCGAGAGAAGGGCATTAGCCCTTCATCGTGCGATATACGCTTAGATTGCGCAAGCCTGCGAATAGATTGAATACGCCAAGCACCAGAAATAACGAGCCGATTACGATGCGCACGGTCGATTCATTCGACAGGAACAATTGAACCAGCGCAATAAACATTAGCATGACGCCCATGCTGATATTCATCTTGGCTGCGTTCATGCCGCGCAGCTTGGCGTCCGTTCCGCGCCGCGATTTGAGGCTGAATACGACGGATAAGACGAGAGTAATGAGAATGCAAGGCAATAACAGCCATTGCAGCAGTTGATCCATTTTGCAAGCCACTCCTTCAAACAAGTTCTTAAGCTACCTTCGATTGTACCACGAATGGCCAATCTATGCCTATGACGGTGATTTCGCCGAGTAGCGCAATTTTACCCATAAATGCAGGACGTTGTCGAYGACGAGCATCGTCTTGACCTCAACCGAATAATTCTTCCCATACACATCGTTATAGTCAATTCGTCCGAGCAATCTGCGCGCGAATTGGGCGTCGGAGTCGATTTCATAAATGCTTTTGCCGATATAGGGGGTCAGATCCTCCTTAATGCGCTTAATGAGCTCGGCCTCGGCCACTTTGTCCAAGTTTGGCTTTGCTGAATTTTGCCCTGCCTCGGTCTCGATTCTCGGAATAATGCTCTTGATGACGGTATGCTGATTTTTGAACTCTTTCAAATGCTTAATATCCTGCTCGTATTGCTCCAACTGCACCTCAAGCTCACTCTTCAGGCTTACAATCCTCTCGAATTGCGCGATATAGAACGAATTATATACGATCGCCCCGATTAGCATGCCTAGCATAAGCACCCCGGCCAATTGAAGTCCCCTTACGAAACGGTCGAATGGAGGCAATCGCATCGGCTAAGCGGTCCCCCTGCATATTAAACGAACGAGCTCCGTAGCTAGATGAGCCCCCAGAAATGCAATGATGATGAAGCAAATTTGTTGGGCGGCAGGCGATAGCTGACCTTGTGCGATGTTGCTCTCGATGACGCGAACCGGATCGATTGAGCCGCCGATTGCGGCGACGATTGCCCATATTTTCAGCCTTGCTGCCGTATCCAGCATCGTTACCGCGGGAGGCAGCAACATGAACACGGAACCGATTCCCGCCAGCATCGAGCCTCCGATGACAACGCCGAATGCTATGAAGAAGTCTAGTCCAGCTTTGGACAAAAAGTAACTCATAAGCACGCACACCCTCCTGAAATGTTCTGTTGCAAATCTGCGATCTAAGCAGTCTATTCAACCCTTACATGCGGCCTGTCCTGCTCTTGCTACCATTCTATGGGCGTCTAGGTGTCTATTATGATAAAATAGAGCTAATGATTTCGATTTGGACGAGAGGGGGTGTGCGCGATGAACGAGGTGAGTTCCGCATCTTTCGTGCACTTGCATGTGCACAGCGAATACAGTTTGCTAGACGGAGCAGCGCGCATTCGCGATCTAGTCTCACGGGCGGCAGAGCTCGGAATGAAGGCACTTGCGTTAACGGATCACGGCGTCATGTACGGAGCGATACCGTTCTATCGCGCATGCCGTGCGCAAGGCATTAAGCCGATTATCGGCTGCGAGCTTTATTATACGGCAGGGCATCGGCAGGATAAGGGAACGCGTAAGGAAAATCCGAACTACCACTTGATTGTGCTGGCGAAGAACGAGACCGGCTATCGCAATCTGATGAAACTAAGCTCGATTGCCCACCTGGAAGGTTTTCACTATAAGCCGAGAGTCGATATGGAGTCGCTTCGCGAACATGCGGAAGGGCTTGTATGCCTAAGCTCATGCTTGCATGGCGAAGTCTCGCAGCATCTGCTGTATGACCGTCCCGAGGAAGCGAAGGCAGCAGCGCTGCGCTATCGCGATATATTCGGCGATGACTTCTATCTGGAGCTCCAGGACCACGGCATGCTTGAACAGAAGAAAGTAGCGGCCGCTATGATCGCTTTGTCGAAGGAGACCGGCATCAAGCTTGTAGCTACGAATGATGTACATTATTTGCGTCCGGAGGACGCTGAAGTGCAGGATGTGTTGCTCTGTATCGGCACAGGCAAGACGACCCAAGATACGGACCGGATGCGGATGCTGACGAATCAGCTCTACATGAAGAGCCCTGAGGAGATGGAGATGCTGTACCGCCATGTTCCGGAGGCGGTTGCCCACACGCTTGAAATCGCAGACAAATGCTCGCTCGAGCTGACGCTGGGCCGGGCGCCGCTGCCTGTATTTCGGCCGGTGCCGGCAGGGATGAGCTCGTCTGCTTACTTGGCTGCGTTATGCAGCGACGGGCTGCAAGCCCGCTATGCGGGATTGCCGGAATGGGCCAGTGATGCGGAATACCGCTCCAAGATAGAGAATCGCCTTGCTTATGAGCTGTCCGTCATCGAGAATATGGGCTTCAGCGATTACTTTCTAATCGTGTGGGATTTCATCCGATTCTCGCATGAACGAGGCATTCGGACAGGGCCTGGCCGGGGATCTTCGGCAGGCAGTCTTGTCGCCTATACGCTTCGTATTACGGATGTCGATCCTATCAAATACAAGCTGTTGTTCGAACGTTTCCTTAATCCCGAACGGATCACCATGCCGGATATTGATATCGACTTTAACGATGAGCGGCGTGACGAGGTTATTGCCTACGTGGCCGCTAAATATGGCGAAGAGCATGTCGCTCAGATCATTACATTCGGTACGATGGCAGCGAAGGCTGCGGTGCGCGACGTCGGCAGAGCGATGAGCGTTCCGCTTCATGAGGTAGACCGAGCTGCCAAGCTCATTCCGCAGCAGCTTGGCATTACGCTGGAGGAGGCGCTTCGGACGAGCACGGAGCTGCAAGAAGCTTGCGCGCGGCAGCCGAAGACGGATGCAATGCTCAAGATGGCGATGAAAGTAGAGGGCATGCCGCGTCACGCCTCAACCCATGCTGCTGGCGTTGTCATCTCACGCGAGCCATTGACGCATTATGCGCCGCTTCAGGAAGGCAGCGAGCAGATTCCTCTAACGCAATATTCCATGGAGCATCTGGAAGCGATCGGACTGCTGAAGATGGACTTCCTAGGACTTCGGACGCTGTCGATTCTGGAGCGTACGTTGTCCTGGATTAAGCAGCAGCACGGGAAGGAAATTGACTTCCGTAATGTGAACGACAATGATGAACTGACGTATGCAATGCTTGGTAGAGGTGATACAACGGGGATATTCCAGCTCGAGTCGACGGGCGTTAGACGCGTGCTGCGCGAGATGAAGCCTTCGGAATTCGAGGACATCGTATCGGTGCTGGCACTTTACCGTCCCGGTCCGATGGAGTTTATTCCGAAATATATTCAAGGCAAGCACGGACTTGTGCAGGTTCAATATCCGCATCCGTCTTTGGAGCCGATCTTAGCTGATACGTACGGCATCATTGTGTATCAAGAGCAGATTATGCAGATTGCCTCGCTAATGGCGGGTTTCTCGCTCGGCGAAGCCGATCTGCTTCGCCGAGCGGTATCGAAGAAGAAACGCGAGGTGCTGGACGAGGAGCGGGCGCATTTCGTGAAGGGAAGCTTGTCGCAGGGCTATTCGGAAGCGGAGGCGAACCTCGTATACGATATGATCGTTCGTTTCGCAGATTACGGCTTCCCGCGCGCGCATGCTGCCGCTTATGGCGTATTGGCCTTCCAAACGGCATGGCTGAAGGCGCATTATCCGGTTCCGTTCATGGCGTCCATGCTTGCTTCGGTTACCGGAAACCAGTGGAAAACAGCGGAATATGTGGACGAATGCCGGCGTATGGGCATTGAGGTGCTGCCGCCGGACGTGAACGAGAGCGGTGTTTCCTTCACGCCGGCCCTCCAGTCCGTTCGTTTCGGCTTGGCTTCGATTAAGAACGTAGGCACGCAAGCGATTGAAGCTTTATCGAAGGTGCGCGAGGAACGGCCATTCGACAGCTTGCTCGATTTATGTCGGCGAGTTGACCTGCGCGTTGTGAATAAACGCGTGCTGGAGTCGCTCATTCAGTCAGGGGCGTGCGATTCGCTGCCCGGTCATCGGTCGCAGCAGCTTAGCGCGCTCGAGGAGACGGTGGAAGCCGCGCAGAAATGGCGCAAAGAGCGGGAAGAGCTCCAAATCGACATGTTCAGCTTCGGCTTCGACGAGGTGCAGAACTGGGATGTGGAGATGCCGGACGTCCCGCCATATACGACGAGTCAGCAGCTCGATCTCGAGCGTGATCTGCTTGGCCTATACTTGTCGGGCCATCCGCTTGACGCGATGGATTCGCAGCTGGAGCCGCTCGGATTGGAGCGGCTTGTCGATCTGAGCGAGGCGAAGGACGGAGCGGCCGCCATTATTAGCGCAATGATCGTGTCGTTGAAGCCGTTCACGAATAAGAAAGGCAATGCGATGGGCTTCCTTGAGGTGGAGGACCGCATCATGCGGGTTGAGGCCGTCGTCTTCCCTGCCGTATGGAAGCGGTGCGAGAGCAAGCTTGAGAAGGGCGGACTCGTTATTATGCAAGCGACCGTGCAGCAGCAGGATGATGACTTCAAGCTGATCGTGGAAGATGTCGTTCCTCTGGGCCGCCCCGAGCTTAATCTTGCTTACGAGGTTCGGAAGCTGCAGGGACAGGCGGCAAGACGCGCGGCTCGGCCGTATGGGACCGCTCAGACGACAACGAGATCGAGTGCCGCGCCTAGCGTGAACAATAATGCGACCAACGAGAACACCGCTCAGGGTCCTGCTGTCGAACAGCATAAGGCTCAGCCTGCTGGAACTGCCGCAGTGAGCGCTAGCATTCCTGTTAAGCCTGCTCAAGAGCGCAAGAAGCAGCGGGTCTATATTAAAGTAACTGAGGCTAATGATCAGACCGGCACGCTGGATAAACTAAAGGCGGTGCTGACTGCGCACCATGGCACGCTCGATACGGTGCTGTTCTACGAACGCGACCAGAAGTCGCGCGCGCTCAGCGAGGCGTACAGCGTTAAGCCATCGCCGAAGCTTTTCAGCGAAATCGAAGCGCTGCTCGGCGAAGGTGCGATCGTAGTAAGGTAACAGGGTCGGAAATGTAAGTTTTGTCCGAGAAATAACGACAGAAATTTTCGCTATTCCGTTGGATAGAGGTCGTATGTCGGAAATAGCGCAAGCTTATTGCGCTATTTTTTTATTTTCATGGCAACGAATCAGCACTTGTCATTTTATTGCTAAACTTTCCCGTCGCGGTATGCACGTAACGGCTTGTACCCGCATATGTTTAGAGATACAAGCGGATATGGCCTGCTATCTAGAACCGATTAGGAGCGGCTGGGCTGCTCGGATCAGCGAGGTTACGTACAAGCATACAAGCATCAGCGGGAGGGATAGCCGTATGACCGGAATAGAGAAATGGCTTCTGAAGCGTGGCGTGGCGGTTGCCGATATAACAGAAATAGTCTATATGCTGCAGCTTCCGTACAATTCCGATTTGACGATGGAAGATTGTGAAGAGAGCGTCAGAGCGGTTCTTGCAAAACGAGAAGTGCAATATGTGCTGTTCACGGGCATTGCGCTTGATGAGCTGGCGGAGAAGAAACTTCTGCCAGAGCCGCTCCAGGCAATTATGGAAACGGATGAGTCATTATTCGGCGTAGATGAGACACTGGCGCTGGGCATTACGAATGTATACGGCATGATTGGGTTGACGAGCTTCGGATATTTAGATAAAGTAAAACCCGGCATTATTCGTCAGTTGAACGTAAAAGGCGAGAAAATTCATGTGTTTCTGGACGATCTGGTTGCGGGATTAGCCGCCGCTGCATCTGCCAGAATCGCCCATCAGGACCCGAAGGCGCTTCGATATGATTTGCCGGAATCGCCATGACTATGGTATCATTGTGACATCATATGGCCTGTTACCGGGAATTAGCTAAGCTTACGAAGTGAACTTTGCGGGCTGCAAAGTTTTCAGGAGGTACCATGATGTGGACGGTCATCTATATCGCACAAACAGCAAAAATCGCAGATAACATCAAGAAGCGGCTGACAGAGGAAGGTTTCCTTGTGAAAATTCGCTCTGTAAATCTGTCCAAACAGCAATACGAGATATTGGTTCCGTCCGGCGAATTGGAAGAAGTGCAGGAAGTGCTTAATTCCATTATGCGTCTGTAACGGATTGCTCTATACTATTGCGCCTTGAGAGGTGTCACACGTGCAAATTAAAGATCTATTTACGAAGAAGAAGTATGCAACTGTTCCTTCGGAACGGCCTTCAAAACGCGATATACCTGAAGGATTAATGAATAAGTGTTCGAAATGCGGCAATATTCAGTATAGTAAGGAACTTGAGAAGAACTTGAAGGTGTGTTCCTCATGCGGGCATCACAACATGCTCACTGCTTGGGAACGAGTTGCCATGACACTTGATGACGGGCAGCTAACCGAGTATGACGCCAATATGGAATCGGTTGACCCGCTTGGTTTCCCAGGTTATGCAAGCAAGCTGGAGCAGCAGAAGAGCAAGACGAATCTGCGCGACGGCGTCATTACCGGTGAAGGCACGATTGGCGGGTTTCCCGTCATAATCTGTGTGATGAGCTTTGATTTCTTCACGGGAAGCATGGGCTCAGTCGTCGGGGAAAAAATTACGCGAGCGATCGAAGCGGCTCATGCCAAGCAATTGCCGCTTCTTATATTCTCGACCTCAAGCGGCGCGCGAATGCAAGAGAGTATCCTTAGTCTTATGCAAATGGCGAAAACAAGCGCGGCCTTGTCCCGATTCCAGGGCGCAGGCGGCTTGTACATTTCGATATTCACCGATCCTACAATGGGCGGCGTATCTGCGAGCTTCGCAAGCTTGGGCGATTATATATTGGCCGAGCCTGGTGCGCGAGTTGGCTTTGCCGGCCGCGTCGTCATCGAACAAACGATACGCCAGAAGCTTCCAGACAACTTCCAAACGGCAGAGTTCAATCTGCAGCACGGACAGCTCGACAAGGTTGTGCATCGCAAGGATATGAAGTCAACGTTAACGAAGCTGCTCGATATGCACTGTGTAAGGGAGGGAGCATCCCATGGCGGGTGAGTTGCCTTTTGAGAAACCGATCTATGATTTGCGTCAGAAAGTAACTGAACTGAAGGCGCTTAGCGAAGAAAAGGGAATTGACTTCACCGATGAAATTCTCATTTTGGAAGAAAAGTGCAGACGGATGGAGCAGGAGCTGTATAGTGAGCTGACTCCAGCTCAACGTATGCATATGGCGCGTCATCATCAGCGTCCGACCTCGCTTGATTTCATTCATGCGGTGTTCACCGATTTCATGGAGCTGCACGGCGATCGTCTGTTCGCGGACGATCTTGCGATTGTCGGCGGTCTTGCGAAGCTGAACGGCATTCCGGTTACGGTTATCGGTCATCAGCGCGGCAAGGATACTCGCGATAACATCGCTCGTTTCTTCGGCAGTCCGCATCCTGAGGGCTTCCGCAAAGCGTTGCGTTTCATGGAGCAGGCTAATAAGTTCAAGCGTCCGATCATTACGTTCATCGATACGAAGGGCGCTTATCCGGGCAATACAGCAGAGGAACGCGGACAATCCGAAGCGATTGCACGCAATCTCCGCGAGATGGCAAGCTTCGGCGTTCCGATCATTTGTATCGTTATTGGCGAAGGCGGAAGCGGCGGGGCGCTGGCATTAGGCGTAGGCAATCGGGTCCTCATGTTGGAAAATGCGATCTATTCCGCTATTTCCCCGAACGGAGCGGCATCGATCCTTTGGAAGGATGCTTCCAGAGCGGATGAAGCAGCGGCTGCTATGAGAATTACAGCCAATGATTTGCTGGAGCTCGGCATCATCGAAGATATTATTGCCGAACCCCAGGGCGGCGCTCACCGCGACTTAGCCTTCCAAGCTGAGCAAATAAAGGATAAGCTATGGACGCATCTTCAACAGCTTCTTGCGCTTACTCCAGACGAGCTTGTCCTAGACCGTTACAATAAATTTAGAAAAGTCGGCCAGTTCCGCGTAAGCGAGCAGCCAGCCGGCGATGAGCCGAGTTTTGGCGGTGGACAAGAGCCTTCTGCGGAAGCGGCGGCGAGTGAATCGGATGATTCCGAGCAGCTCGCGATGCAGGAAGCGCCAACCGTACAATAAGAGGCTGTAAAGACATGATTTTTCACTGTACAAGCAGTAGTGAATCATRTCATTATAAATGAGGAAATAACAATGTATAAGCCAAGCTTATACGTTGTTCATTTTTGCCCATTTCTAAGCATTTATGAGGATTGCTCTTAAGATACTTAGAAACCATTAAGAAACAAACGGCTTGCTTCGCCAAATAAGTTGCTGGAGCGGCCGCATTTGCATGATATCGAATACTAGGCGTTAATCGGAGGAAAATGAACATGCGTAAAACTAAAATTGTTTGTACTATCGGACCGTCCAGCGAATCGTTGGAAAACACAAAGAAATTGATTAAAGCCGGCATGAATGTCGCTCGTCTTAACTTCTCGCACGGCGACTTCGAAGAGCATGGCAACCGTATTAAAAACATTCGTCTTGCCAACGCTGAGCTTGGAACATCCGTAGCCGTTCTGCTCGACACGAAAGGTCCGGAAATTCGTCTGGGCAAGCTGAAGGAAGAGCCGATCGAGCTCATTCAAGGCGACGCAATTACGCTGACGACAGAAGAAATCCTCGGCGACCGTACTCGTATTCCGATTACGTACAGCAATCTGCCGAACGATGTAACGGTTGGTTCCACGGTCCTGATCGACGACGGTCTGATTGGTCTAACGGTTGAATCGGTTGAAGGCACTGAGATTCATTGCCGTATCGTGAACAATGGCCCAATCAAGAGCAAGAAGGGCGTTAACGTTCCAGGCGTGAAAATTTCGTTGCCAGGTATTACGGAGAAGGATGCGAACGATATTATTTTCGGTATCGAACAAGGCATCGACTTCGTAGCGGCTTCCTTCGTGCGCAAAGCAAGCGACGTTCTTGAAATTCGCGAGCTGCTTGAGCGTCATAACGCAGGCCACATCCAAATCATCTCGAAGATCGAGAACCAAGAGGGCGTAGACAACCTCGACGAAATTCTTGAAGTATCCGACGGTCTTATGGTTGCTCGCGGAGACCTCGGCGTTGAGATTCCAGCCGAAGAAGTACCGCTCGTTCAGAAAAATATGATCAAAAAATGTAACCGCGTAGGCAAGCCTGTTATCACGGCTACGCAAATGCTTGATTCGATGCAACGCAATCCGCGTCCAACTCGCGCTGAAGCGAGCGACGTAGCGAACGCAATCTTCGACGGCACGGACGCGATCATGTTGTCCGGCGAGACGGCTGCCGGCAAATACCCGGTTGAATCGGTTCAAACGATGGCTCGTATTGCAGAGCGCGCTGAAGCGGCTCTTGAATACCGTGAGATCTTCACAAAACAAGCGAACGCTCAACAAACTACCGTTACGGAAGCTGTTAGCCAAGCTGTAGCGAACTCCGCTCTTGACCTTAGCGCGAAAGCGATCATCACTTCGACACAAAGCGGCTTTACGGCTCGCATGGTCTCGAAGTACCGTCCAAAATCGCCAATCGTTGCGGTAACGACGGACGAGCGCGTTATGCGTCGTCTTGCGCTTATCTGGGGTGTATTGCCGGTTAAAGGCGAAGACGCAGATACGACGGACGCAATGTTCGAAAATGCCGTAAAAGGCGGTATGAGCACAGGCCTTCTTAGCCTAGGCGACACCGTTATTATTACAGCAGGCGTTCCAGTTGGCCGCGCAGGCACTACGAACCTGATCAAGATTCACCATATTGGTGAGCTGCTTGCTCAAGGACAAGGCATCGGCAGCCAAACGGCTACCGGCAAAATCGTAATCGCGCGCACTGCTCAAGAAGCGATTGAGAAGACGACGAAAGGCTCCATTCTTGTTGCTGTAGCGACAGACAAAGAATATATGCCTGCAATCGAGCTTGCAGCCGCTGTTATTACGGAACAAGGCGGCATTACGAGCCATACGGCAGTTGTTGGTCTTAATGTAGGGATCCCGGTTATTCTAGGCGTTGCTGAAGCGACGGAGTTGCTCAAAGACGGCATGGAAGTAACGGTATACGCTGAGACTGGCGTTATCTACTCCGGTCAATCGAAAGTTCTTTAATGATAAAAGCTGCTTCTCGYGAAGCGGCATATAACGATACGGAAGCGACGGTGAATCTACCGTCGCTTTTTTCTCAATTTAGACGGAATGGAGCAGTAGCTATGAGTGCAGTAACTGGATGGTATATGCATCCGCTGAGGGTTCGTTACCAAGAAACGGATCAGATGGGAGTTGTTTTTCACGGCAATTATGTAACCTGGTTCGAAATTGGACGTACGGAATGGATAAGGAATGCCGGATACGATTATAAGTCGATCGAGGCGCGAGGCTTGCTGCTGCCCGTAATCGATCTGCAATGCCATTATGTACTGCCGGCCCGTTATGACGACATGGTAGTTGTGTGTACGAGAATTGCGGAATGTACGCCGCTGCGTGTTTCCTTCGAATCGCAGGTTCGAAGAGTAGACAAGGAGCATTTCGCTTCAGGCTTGCTGCCTGAAGGCGAAGATCTGCCTGGCGAGCTGCTCGTCCAGGGTGGTACTAAACATGTATGGGTCAATCCGGAATGGCAGCCTGCGCGGCTTAATAAAGTGATGCCTGAGCTGTACGAGCTTATTTGTGCGGGCATTAGCTCCGGCGTATAGGCGCAAAATGTGAACGAATAGGGAGGAATGAATGATGAATAAATGGCTGCTGGCGGCATTCATTGTCATACCGATCATCGAGCTATGGGGAATTTTGCAGGTAGGCGATCTTATTGGCGGTTGGACGACGTTTTTTGTGCTCATTCTGATGGGGCTCGTCGGTTCGTATATGGCCCGGGCAGAAGGGCGCAAAGTATGGGCGGAAGCGCAGCGGCAGATGCAAGCAGGACAAATCCCGGGACAGACGATGCTGGACGGACTATGCGTATTAATCGGAGGCTTGCTGCTGCTCATGCCTGGTTTTTTCTCCGACATCGTAGGGATCACGCTGCTCTTCCCGATAACTCGTCCCTTCTACAGAGCGTATATGCTCGGTTGGATTGAGAAAAGAATGCGGAACGGCAACTTCAAGATTGGCCGATTCTGACTTTCGTATGATTTACGTTAGCTTTACAATTGATTAACATGGAAATAATAGTCGTCGATTACAATAGAAGTAGTGCTAGGAGCACGTTAATGAATTACGGCTATGTTGGATTTTTGCAGGATAGAGTGCCGTTATTCGGCTGGGCTAGCTGCTATATTGGATTTTTGCATCAACTTCGGTCTTGAATGGTCTTAATGGGGCGTTTCGGAAGATAGTTAGTGCAAATATCCAACATAGGTGCTGGAAGGCCTCTAAACGGGCAAAAGTTAATGCAATTATCCATTATAGACGAGCTGTAGAGACGCTAGAGCACCATGATAAGTTTACGCTTACGATGTGAGTTTGCTACGCAAAATCTTTAGGAGGATCACCTTGACCAAACATTTATCGCAATATGTCAACCGGGATTTAAGCTGGATTGAGTTCAATCGGCGCGTGCTGCAGGAAGCGCAGGACGGAAGAAACCCGCTGCTGGAGCGAGCGAAGTTTCTAGCCATCGTAACGAGTAATTTGGATGAATTCATGAGCGTTCGCGTAGCCGGTATTCAGGATCAGATGCGGGCAGGACTGACGAAGACCGATTTCACCGGCTACACGCCAGGCGGCTTGTGGAAGCGTCTTATTAAACGGGCGACGCAAATGGTGCATGAGCAATATCGTACATATCGCGAAGTATTTCGCGGACTAAGCAAGGAAGGTATTTTTATTCGCTCGTTCGACGAATTGAACGCGACTCAAGCGAAAGTGATTACGGAATATTTTCATCAAATCGTATTTCCGGTGTTGACGCCGATGGCGGTTGACCAGAGCCGGCCATTCCCGCTCGTTCGTACGAAGGAGCTGTATTTGGCTGTGCTGCTGCAAAGAGAGGGCGGATCGGCCGATGAGGAGCCGTTATTTGCCATCGTGCAGGTTCCGTCTATCTTATCGCGCCTTGTGCCTGTTCCAGGCAGAACGAATAGCAAGAAGTCGGAGTTCGTCTTGCTGGAGGATCTGATTGAGCAATTCATCAATACGTTATTCAACGGCTACGAGCCGTTCTCGGTCCATCCGTTCCGTCTTACCCGCAACGCCGACTTAACGCTGGATGAAGAGGGCGCAGAGGACTTGCTCGAAGAGATCGAGAAGGAGCTTCGCCGTCGCCGCTGGGGGATTCCGGTCCGTCTAGAGATCGGCAAAGGGATGCATCCTTATGCGCTTGAGACGCTGCGAGAGGAACTTGAAATCGAGGATAACTTGTTCGAAATCGATGGACCGCTCGATCTGAGCTTCCTTATGAAGTTCGCGAACTCGCTTCCTGGATACGACAGTCTTAGATATGAGAAGATGGAGCCGGTCTATCCGCGTGAGTTCGATGAAACCGACGATATGTTCGAGGTTATTCGGCAGCGGGATGTCCTGATGTACCACCCGTATGAATCATTCGAAGCAGTCAACGACTTCGTCATGCAGGCAGCTTATGATCCAGATGTAATGGCGATCAAGATGACGTTGTACCGCGTCAGCGGCCAGTCTGCGCTCGTGCAAGCGTTAGCGAAGGCAGCAGAGTCAGGCAAGCAAGTCACAGTCGTTGTCGAGCTTAAGGCGCGATTCGACGAGGAGCGGAATATTGCTTGGGCGCGTCAGCTAGAGAAGGCCGGCTGCCATGTCGTCTACGGCCTTGTCGGATTAAAGACGCATGCGAAAATATTGCTCGTCGTCAGACGCGAGCAGAAGACGCTGCGCCGCTATGTCCATGTCGGAACGGGCAACTATAATGACAGCACGGCAATGTTGTACACCGATATTGGTCTATTCACTTCGCATCCGGTTATTGGCGGTGACGCTTCTGCATTGTTCAACGAGGTGACAGGGTATTCGTCCCCTTACGATTGGAAAGCGTTCGGTGTTGCTCCATCTGACCTGAAGGAGAAGTTGTATCGCCTTATCGACCGAGAGCGCGACAATGCGCTGGCAGGCAAACCGGCTCGTATTATTGCGAAGATGAATTCACTGTCGAATCAAGAAATGATCGACAAGCTGTATGAGGCGTCCCAGGCTGGGGTGAAGATCGAGTTGATCGTGCGCGGCGTATGCTGCTTGCGGCCTGGCGTTGCGGGGCGAAGCGAGAATATTCGCGTAATCAGCATCGTTGACCGCTTCCTGGAGCATGCGCGGATTATGTATTTCAACAACGGCGGCGAAGAAGAAATTTATTTGTCCAGTGCCGATTGGATGACGCGCAACCTGACGCGGAGAATCGAGCTGATGTGTCCGGTATTCGATGAATCGTTGCGACAAATATTAATCAATATGCTCAAGCTGAATTTGAATGACAATGTAAAAGCTAGAGAGCTGAAGCCGACTGGTTTATACGAGTCGATCGAGGAAGAGGGAAGAGAGCCGTTCCGAAGCCAGTTCGAAGCGAGGTTTATAAATTCGTGGAAAGGCCGCGCATAGCGCGGCCTCCGTTTTGACGGCGTTGTCAGTCATTAACACCTGTTAAGGAGAGCCCAGGCGATAAGCCCCAAAGCTTCTTGAATTCGGAAGCGAGCTCTTCGATCTCGCGCTGTTCCACTGCCAGTACGCCTCGAGGCTGAATCGGCCGAAGCTGAAGCGATGAACCCGACGMATGAATGAACAGCTGTCCGATCGCTTGTGTCTCGCTGCGGTCAAGCGCAATGGAAAGCTGCAGCAGCGTTCCGAGTTTATAGATAAGCTCAAGGTCGGTATCCTGCAGCAGCTCGCGATATTCGGACATTTGCTGCCTAGCGCGGCTCTTGCTCTTGTAGGAGGCAATGGCGGCAGTCATGATAATCTCCCGATGGGACAAGCCGTTCAGATGCGAATTCACGATTAAATAGAAGGAGTGCCGGGCATATTCGTAATAGTCGATCGAAGCGCCTATTCGGAACAGCTTTGCGGCCGAGTCGAGCAGAACACGGGCATCGTCAGGCAATTGATGCAAATATTGCAGCGAGTCATACAGCTCTACAGCAAGCCGCCCAACCTGCATCACATGCTGCCTTGGCGCTTCGGGATGGAGCGCGCTAAGGTTGTTTAAGCTGAATGCAAGCACGTCGTCTTGCCTAGAATGGTTAGGAAACCGTGTCGCATGGAATAAGCCGTCCCTGAGGCCTGCTCCGCATATCTGATAATGAGTTGCTTTAACAACACGGTACAGAACGCGTAAGATGGCTATTCCAGGTACGACAACGTCCGCTCGGTCCTTGGACAAGCCTGGCAGCTTGCGGCGCTTGTCAAGCGGCAGCTTGCGCATCTGATCGAAGAGCAGATCCGTCTCCTCGCTGTTGATCGTGTAATTATGGGTTTGCGGAAACGGATATTTGTAGGCCGCTTGATGCATTTTGCCGAGCGCCCGCACGGTACCGCCGACTCCGACGAGCGGCATGCCAGGCGACTTGCCTATCCATGGTTCCTGCTTAACCGCATCGCTTACGAAAACTTCAAGGGACTTCAAGGCATCGTCTGTGAGCATGCCCTTCGGTCCGAACTGCTTGTTCAAGCTGACGCAGCCGAACGGGAACGAAACTGATTTCACTAGCGTGCGATTGCGGAATAAGCTTAGCTCGGTGCTCCCGCCGCCAATGTCGATGAGGAAGCCGTCTCGAATGCTCAGAGAGTTAATCATGCCTAGGAAGCCGTAAGACGCTTCTTCTTCACCGGAAAGCAGCTCGATGTCGAGTCCCGTCTCGTTCTTGATCCGTGATAATATTTCGGCGCAGTTGCTAGCGTTGCGTACTGCAGCCGTAGCGACGGCGCGGATTTGGCCGGTATGATGATGCGCACATATCATAGTGAAATGGCGAAGCGTGACGATAAGCTCATCCAGCGCTGCGTCGTTCAGTCTGCCGTTCTCATCGATTCGCTCGCTAAGGCGGGCAGCCCGCTTGCTTCCGTCCGAGACGCGATGAGCGCCATTCGCGGTTCTTTCGTATACGACGAGCCGGACGGAGTTCGAGCCGATGTCGATGATTCCGATGCGTTGTCCTGTCATGATGCGCCTCCGTTCCGGCAACTTTCGCCTGCCGATTCTCTTTTGGACATTTTACCATTATATACGACTGAATAAAAATAGTTTTCTAGGACGGCTAAAATGGGAGCAAATGGGGAAAAATGCAGCAGGAGCTAAAGAGAATAGGTACTGCGATAAAATATTTGATAATGCCGATAAAGCATTTTTATGTCCAATTTTGTTCACTTCACCCGCAAAATCATTTATGATTAAGAGCGACGGTAAAGAAACGAACGTTTTTTTATGAACCAATAGCAAATATTTGGTTAAAGGAGAGAGAACGATGACAGCAACTAAAGGTCTAGAAGGAATTGTCGCCGCGGCGTCGTCCATCAGTTCGATTATTGATGGAGTACTGACGTATCGCGGTATCGATATCGATGATCTAGCAGCAAACGCAACTTTTGAAGAGGTCGCATATCTGCTTTGGTACGGTAAGCTACCTAATCGTTCCGAGCTTGCAGGACTGCAGAAGCAATTGGACGAGTACGCAGCCGTGCCTGCAGCCGTTCTTGATCAAATCAAGCTGTATCCGAAGGATACGAATTCGATGGCCGCTCTCCGCACTGCTGTATCCAGCCTTGCTCTGTATGACAGCGCTGCTAACGAAATGACAGCGGAAGCTAATCAGTTGAAAGCGATTAAGCTTCAAGCTCAGCTTCCTACACTTATTGCTGCTTTTGCCCGCATCCGCGAAGGCAAAGAGCCGGTTGCTCMAAAGAAAGGCGTTTCTATCGCCTATAACTTCTTGTACATGCTAACAGGCAACGAGCCTGCTGAAGTAGCGATCAAAGCTTTGGATCAAGCGCTAGTGCTACACGCTGATCACGAGCTTAACGCTTCCACATTCGCTGCGCGCGTTACGGTTGCAACGCTTTCCGACATATACTCCGGCGTTACTTCCGCGATCGGCGCTTTGAAAGGCCCGTTGCACGGCGGTGCGAACGAAGCGGTTATGGTTATGCTTGAGGAGATCGGTTCTTTCGGCAACGTAGAGAGCTACATCAACAACGCGCTTGCGAACAAGCAAAAAATTATGGGATTCGGACACCGTGTATACAAAAACGGCGACCCGCGCGCGAAACATTTGCAAAAAATGTCCCGCGAGCTTGGCAAGCTGACCGGCAACATGGAATTGTACGAAATGTCCGTTAAGATCGAAGAATTGGTTACGGGTCAGAAGGGTCTTAAGCCTAACGTCGACTTCTATTCCGCTTCGGTGTACACGACGCTCGAAATTCCGCGCGATCTGTTCACGCCAATCTTCGCGATCAGCCGTGTATCCGGCTGGTGTGCACATATTCTTGAGCAATACCAAGACAACCGCCTCATTCGTCCGCGTGCGGACTATGTTGGACCGGTTAATGCAAAATATATTCCAATTGACGAGCGCTAGAATCGTTAGCAGGGTATAATGGAGTGTGCGAGGACGGGCTATTACGTCAATATGTCCGTTCTCTTCGCTCAGTGTATAATCATATATAGGCTTCACACTAGGCTTGCTAAGCAGGCAACATTTTGAAGGAGGATTTTATTCATGGCTCAGTTCGAAAAATACGCGCTTCCAACAGAAGGCGACCAAATTACGATTGACAACGGCGTGCTTCAAGTGCCTAACAACCCTATTATTCCATTCATCGAAGGCGACGGCACGGGCCGCGACATTTGGCGCGCTTCGAAACGCGTACTTGATGCAGCTGTAGAGAAAGCTTACAGCGGCAGCAAACAAATCGCTTGGTACGAAGTATTTGCCGGCGAGAAAGCATTCAACACATACGGCGAGTGGCTTCCTGCCGACACGCTGACAGCAATTCGCGAATACATCGTGGCGATCAAAGGACCTTTGACTACGCCAATCGGCGGCGGTATCCGTTCCCTGAACGTAGCGCTTCGCCAAGAGCTTGACCTGTACACTTGCCTTCGTCCAGTTCGTTACTTCGCTGGCGTACCTTCCCCAGTTAAACGTCCTGAGCTGGTTGACATGGTTATCTTCCGTGAGAACACAGAGGACATCTACGCGGGTATCGAGTACCAAGAAGGTTCCGCAGAAGTGAAGAAAGTAATCGAGTTCTTGCAAAAAGAAATGGGCGTTAACAAAATCCGTTTCCCTGAAACTTCCGGTATCGGCATTAAGCCAGTATCCAAAGAAGGCTCCCAACGTCTTGCCCGCGCTGCGATCGAATATGCAATCAAACACGGCAAGAAAACAGTTACGCTTGTACACAAAGGCAACATCATGAAATATACAGAAGGCGCGTTCAAGAACTGGGGCTACGAAGTGGCTGAGCAAGAATTCGCTGAGCAAACCTTCACTTGGGGTCAATACGACCGCATTAAAGATGCTGAAGGCGCTGACGCTGCTAACAAAGCACAAGCAGAAGCTGAAGCTGCTGGCAAAATCGTCGTAAAAGACGCAATCGCCGACATCGCTTTGCAACAAGTATTGACTCGTCCAACTGACTTTGACGTTATCGCAACGCTTAACCTGAACGGCGACTACTTGTCCGACGCTCTGGCTGCACAAGTTGGCGGTATCGGTATCGCTCCAGGCGCGAACATCAACTACTTGACTGGCCACGCGATCTTCGAAGCTACGCATGGTACAGCTCCGAAATATGCGGACAAAGACGTTGTAAACCCAGGCTCGGTTATCTTGTCCGGCGTTATGATGCTTGAGCACCTTGGCTGGCAAGAAGCGGCTGACCTTATCTATAAAGGTATGGAAAAGTCGATTAATAACAAAACTGTAACGTATGACTTCGCTCGTCTGATGGAAGGCGCTACAGAAGTGAAATGCTCGGCATTCGCTGACGAAATCATCAAAAACATGTAGTCCAGAACGCTGGCCTACGCCTACAAAATAATATCATAGCTTGATTGAAAGGGGACTTTGGGGTCCCCTTTCGGTTTGCTATCAATCGGGAGGATTGATCTAATGGCTATCAAACGTAACAAGATTACAGTTGTTGGTGCAGGCTTTACTGGTGCGACTACAGCGCTTATGCTTGCTCAGAAAGAGCTTGGAGACATTGTTCTCGTTGACATCGCGCCGCTTGAGAACCCGACGAAAGGCAAAGCGCTCGACATGCTCGAAGCGACTCCTGTACTCGGCGTTGATGCTAACATCATCGGTACTTCCAGCTATGAGGATACGAAGGATTCCGACGTCGTTATTATTACGGCTGGCATCGCCCGCAAGCCAGGCATGAGCCGCGACGATCTCGTTAACACGAACGCCGGCATCGTCAAGTCCGTATGCGAGAACGTAAAGGCGACCAGCCCTAACGCTTACGTGATCATCCTTAGCAACCCGGTTGACGCTATGACTTATGCTGCATTCCAAACGCTCGGTTTCCCTAAAAACCGCGTGATCGGCCAATCCGGCGTGCTCGATACAGCTCGCTACTGCACGTTCATCGCGCAGGAGCTTAACGTTTCCGTTGAAGACGTACGCGGCTTCGTGCTTGGCGGCCATGGCGACGATATGGTGCCGCTCGTTCGATATTCGAACGTCGGCGGTATTCCAATCGAGAAGCTGATCTCCGCTGAACGCATTGAAGCGATCGTGCAGCGCGCCCGTGTTGGCGGCGGAGAGATCGTTAACCTGCTTGGCAACGGCAGCGCCTATTATGCGCCTGCAGCTTCGCTTGTCCAAATGACAGAGGCGATTCTGAAGGACAAGAAACGCATCCTTCCTGTTATTGCATTGCTGGAAGGCGAATACGGCTATAACAATCTGTTCATGGGCGTACCGACCATTATCGGAGGAGACGGCATCGAGAAAGTGCTTGAGCTCGAACTGACGTCTGAAGAGAAAGCAGCGCTTGATAAGTCTGCTGAATCCGTGCGCAACGTGATTCAAATCGTTACAGCAGGTTAATAAGGATTAGGCTAGCATATAACATTTCGTTCGGGAGGACCCTGACAGACAACTGCCAGGGTCTTTCTTTGCACATGTGGGGGAGGGATTCGGATTGGAAATGATCGAAGAAGCTAAGCAGGCGCTTAAGCGGGTATATGGATATGATACGTTCCGCAAGGGGCAGGAAGATATTATTGCAGGCATATTGAATGGGAGAGATACGCTTGCTATATTGCCGACTGGCGGAGGCAAGTCGATCTGCTACCAAATTCCGTCTATGCTGCTGCCGGGAACGTCGCTTGTCATATCGCCGCTCATCTCGCTAATGAAGGACCAGGTTGACGCGCTTCGCCGCGTAGGGGTTTCTGCGGCTTTCTTGAACAGCTCGCTTAGCGCGTCAGAATATAGGGATGTTATGCGCAGCGCCATGCAAGGCGAATACAAGCTGCTCTATGTAGCGCCGGAGCGGCTCGATGCGCCGATGTTCCAATCGTTATCGGAGCAGCTGGCTATTCCGCTCATCGCGATTGACGAAGCGCATTGCGTATCGCAATGGGGCCATGACTTCCGCCCGAGCTATCGGCAGCTAGCGGGCTGGATAGCCAGGATGGCGAATAGGCCGCTCGTAGCGGCCTTCACCGCTACCGCTACGACGGAAGTGGCGGAGGACATTTCGGCGATGCTGAAGCTGCGCGATCCGAGCGTCTTCGTTACCGGCTTCGCGAGACCGAATCTATCGTTGTCCGTCGTGACGGGCGTCGATAAGAAGAAGTTCCTAGAGAAGTTCCTTTCGGGTCGCAAGGAGCAGTCGGGTATCATCTATACGGCTACCCGCAAGGAAGCGGAGGAGGTATGTGCTTCCTTGATTCGCAGCGGTATCGCGGCCGGCAAGTACCACGGAGGACTATCCGATGCGGAGAGGGCAGATACGCAGGAGAAGTTCCGGTTCGACGAGCTGCGCGTCATGGTTGCAACGAACGCTTTCGGCATGGGTATCGACAAGCCTAACGTTAGATACGTGCTTCATTGGCAAATGCCCGGCGATCTGGAGTCGTATTATCAGGAAGCAGGCAGAGCGGGACGCGATGGCGAGGAGAGCGAATGCATTTTGCTGTTCGAGCCTGCCGATATGCAAGTTCAGCGCTTCCTGATTGAACAAGGAACAGGCGATACCGATCGCAAGTCGATTCAGCTGTCGAAGCTGAACACGATGATGAATTACAGCCGGACGCAGCGCTGCTTGCAGCAGTTCATCGTCGATTACTTCGGCGAGACGGGCGTTGAAGCGTGCGGTAAGTGCAGCAGCTGTCTCGATAAGAGTGAACCGGTCAATCGCACGGAGGAAGCGAAGATGGCTCTCTCCTGCGTTGGCCGGATGAAAGGGCGCTTCGGCGTGATGATGGCCGCCAAAGTGCTTAAGGGCTCGCGTGACAAAAGACTGCTCGAATTCGGATTGGATCGACTCTCTACCTACGGCCTTATGCGGAATATGGCCGAGAAAGAAATTGCCGATTGGCTGTATTGGCTCGTAGCCGAAGGCTATTTGCGGCTTAGCGACGGACAATATCCGACCGTCTCGCTTACAGCCAGCGCGCTCCCTGTGCTTGAAGGGCGCGAGATGATCATGCAGCGGATGCGGACGACGGTTCGTCAGACCGCTTCTGCGGACAGCTTCGCGGCATCGCCTCTATTCGATGCGCTCAAGCAATGGCGCAAGGAGCGGGCGTCAGCCGAAGRCGTGCCGCCGTTCATGCTGTTCTTYGACGCTACGCTGAAGGAGATTGCGGTCGCGCACCCGCTTAGCGTAGATGAATTGCTGAACGTCAAAGGAATCGGCGCCGCTAAAGCGGACAAGTACGGTGCGGAGCTGCTAGATATTCTTCAAAGCTTCGAAGGGGGCGTAGAGGGACAGACAGCAGCCCGAAGTGCGACGATATCAGCTGCACCTGCTCCTAAGCGTTCGCCGCAAGGCGATGACGAGCAGCCAAGCCATATCGCGACACTTGCGCTCTTCCAAGAGGGCTTGGAGCCGGACGCGATTGCGAAGGAACGTGGTCTCAGTAAGGTAACGGTGGAGGGTCATATTATCCGCTGCGCCGATGAAGGGCTGGAAGTAGACTGGAGCCGTATTATTCCTGAAACCTACGAGCAGCAGATCGTGGATGTGATCGGTGAGATTGGAACGGAGAAGTTACGTCCTATTAAAGACTTATTGCCCGAGGACGTGACCTACTTCGCGATTCATGGCGTCATGAGCAAGTACGGCTTCAAATCGTAAGCGGATCGAAGCTAACCAGCTAACCTATGTATCCTCGCTCACGCTGCAACGGCATTTTGGGCAACTAATTGGTATGCTTCTTGTTGAAATGGCCCTATAGTTCGATTTCGGGCAGCTAAATCGCTATTTGAGAGATAGAACTTGATAAATGGTGAAATAGTTTGACGAAATGCCGCTATTGGAGCTTGTTCAGCTTAGAGGTTGAATATAGTTCGACGAAATGCCGTTATGACAGTTTTCCGAGTGATGGAGCTGGGTTCTTGGATTAAATAGGTCCGAAGCGACCTCARAAACGGGCACCATGCGCGCTATGCATCGAAAGTTCGTTAATGTTTCACAAATGAAGTCAGAAAAGCTATAATTCTGACCTTTATACCAGCGTATTTCTTTGAAAACAATCTCGTATCTGATAAACTACATGTTAGGTATAAGTTTGAAAGAAGCGGACAAAGACTGAAATATTACTCGCTTCGCGAACCATAAGAGGAGGAAAAATAATGTCTAATGTAATGTGGTTTATCCATTTGCTTGGCGCTATCGGAATGGGATTCTATATCGTGCTTCCGATCATGCTGGGCAGAGCAACAAAACTGGCAGGAGCAGGGCAAGAGGGCCTTGCTGACGGGCTGCTGTCTGCGAACCGAATCGCGCAATATTTTCTCGTGATTCAACTGCTGACAGGCGGTTACATGATGTCCCAGGGCGATTATGCAGTTGTCTGGATGATCATCATCACGCTGTTGTTCCTAGGAATCGCTGCTATCGGCGGTATCGTAACGAAGCCGCTTAAGCTAATTGTTTCCTCGATCCAAGAGGGCAAGAGCGCAACGGCTCATATCCAAAAAGCGCGCGTGCTGAGCTTAATCGTACTCGTGCTGTACATTGTAATTATTTACTTCATGAGATTTCCGATTACTCCATAAGTATACCGCGAATATAAACGTGAATAAGCTGTAGGGGGATTGCACTATGCATGAATCATCACCGCAAATTGTTACGTTTGGCGAATCCATGGCCTTGTTCATGCCAGGAGAACATAAATCAATCGAAAGAGCTTCTTCGCTGGAGCAAAGCTTCGGAGGGGCTGAGAGCAATGTTGCAATTGGACTTGCTAGACTCGGCTCTTCCGTAGGCTGGTTCGGCGCGCTAGGCGATGATCCGTTCGGCAAGCTCATCTTGAAGACGCTCCGCGGAGAGGGCGTAGATATATCGCGCGCAAAGCTCGATGGCAGCGCCCCGACCGGCATGATGTTCCGCGAGCATGTGGCGGGCAAGCTTGCGGTACATTACTTCCGCAAGCATTCTGCAGCGAGCAAAATGACGCCGGACAAGCTTGACGAGCAATACATACGCGGAGCGAAGCTGCTCCATGTGACAGGCATTACTGCCGCTATAAGCGAAGAGAGCAGAAATACGCTTAAGCGCGCGGTAGCCGTTGCGAAGGAAGCAGGCGTGAAAATCAGCTTTGATCCGAATTTGCGGCTAAAGCTATGGTCGATCGAGGAAGCGCGCGAGACGCTGTTGCCGATTGCCGAAGACGCGGATTATTTCCTGCCAGGCTGGGATGAGCTGAAGCTGCTGTACGATACGAACGACTATGAATTTGTTAAAGGCAAGCTTAAGCAATTGAAAGCGATCAGTATTATCAAAGGCATGGGCGATACGACTGTTGTATTGAACGGCGATCAAGAGGACAGCCTTCCATTCTATCCGGCCGAGCAGGTCGTCGATACGGTTGGTGCGGGTGACGGGTTCTGTGCCGGTTTCCTTGCAGGCATTATGAAAGGCATGACGCCGGTTGAAGCGGTACGGCTTGCCAGCATTAACGGTTCGCTCGTCGTGCAAATGCGCGGTGACTGGGAAGCGCTGCCAGAGTGGGACATTGTGGAACAGCGATTATCGGCGAAAGCCTGGGTGGAACGCTAATAATGGCGGATACGAGCGGCTCCAAAGGACAGCGCCGGCGCGATGCGATCCTGCAGCATCTTAAGCAGCAGGGAAGGATCACGATTCAAGAGCTCGTAGAGCGGTTTGGTGTCTCGGAAGCGACTGCTAGGCGCGATCTGGAGCAGATGGAAGGCGACTATCCGGTGATTCGCACGATTGGCGGTGCCATGTATGACGGCATGCACACCGTTCGAGAGCTTCCTTTTGCCGAGAAAGAGGGCTTATCGATTCTAGAGAAGGAACGGATTGCCGAGCTGGCTACCTCGCTTATCGTCGAAGGAGACGTGATCGGCCTCTCCGGCGGTACGACGAACTTCCTTATGGCTAAGCTGCTCAAGTCACGGAAGGGCATAACGGTCGTTACGAACGCGGTCAATATCGCGATGGAACTGGCTGGGAGCCCGATTCAAGTCGTTGTGACCGGAGGGATCATGCGTCATAATAGCTTCGAGCTGTGCGGACCGCTTGGCGAAGGCATGGTCGGACATTTACATATTGGCAAAATGTTCATCGGCATCGATGGCATCTCGGCAGCTGGCGGCATTACGACGTATTCCGAGCAGGAAGCCCAAATTGCCAAAGCACTCATCAAACGATCCCATTCTACTTATGCGGTATTCGACCATACGAAGACGGATCGAACATCCTTGTTCTCCATTGCGCCCATTGCTGATCTTGGCGGCGTCATCACCGACGTTCCGCTCGAGGGCGAATTGGCAAAGCTGCTGGAAGAACAGCGTATAGCGGTATATGTGACCGGTTAATCTAGTAAAAACAGCCCGATAAGATCTAATGATCTTATCGGGCTGTTTATTATGTTACTCGTTACTTGCGAAAACCGATCTTCCCTGCACCCACGTCTGGCGCACGTTCAGCTCGGCGTCTGTCAGTACGAGGTCGGCTTGCTTGCCGATTGCAATCGAGCCTGTACGATCGTCGATGCGAAGCTGTCTTGCGGCGTTACCGCTCGCCATGACGCTGATCTGCGGTAGCGTCAGGCTCGTATTCGCGAGCATGAAGCGGATCGCGCCGATCATCGTCAGGCTGCTGCCTGCGAGCGCGCCGCCTTCTGCAAGGCGGGCGACGCCGTCCTTTACGACGACAGGCAGCTCGCCGAGCTCGTACTGGCCGTCAGGCATACCGGCTGCCGACATGGCATCGGTGATTAGAATGACTTTATCCTCGGGTTTTGCCGCGACAAGCAAGCGAATGGCAACGGGATGCACATGATGACCGTCGGCAATAAGCTCGGCATGGATCCGGTCGTCGGTTAATACGGCGCCCAGCGTGCCCGGCTCGCGGTGGTGAAGACCCCGCATCGCGTTATACGTATGCACCGCTTGGGACAAGCCGGCATTAGCCGCAGCTTCGATCTCCGTATACAGCGCATCCGTATGGCCGCATGCGGTTACGATGCCGTTCTGCGACGTCCATGCAATCGTCTCTACGGAGCCTTCTTTCTCCGGAGCTAGCGTTAGTTGGCTAATGAGGGCAGGCCAACGCTCCGCCCACTCTTGCAGCCAACTAAGCTGCGGCGTGCGAATATGGGCAGGGTTCTGCGCGCCCGGCCACTTCTCGCTAATGAACGGCCCTTCCAGATGAACGCCGTGCAAGGCTGCATATGGCATTTCAGACGATCGGTATGCAGCTACAGCTTCAAGAACGGCGTCGATGGATGACTTAGAAGCCGTCATCGTCGTGGCCAGCATTGTCGTTGTGCYGTTCGCGGCGTGGAAACCGGTGATTTTGTCATAGCTGTCACGACTGGCGTCCATGAAGTCGGCGCCGAAGCCGCCGTGAACATGCATGTCGATGAAGCCCGGCAGCACGTAACCGCCTTCGCCGTCAATGACAGCACTGCCATTGACCGCTTCAGCATTGCTTCCAATTGCAATACTTTCAATAAGGCCGTCAGCGATAACGATGCTGCCTGCCTCAACGCTATCCTCTAAGACGATACGGACATTGCGTATAGTGAAGCGTTTTGTATCATCGTGTTCTTTCATTTAGTTCAACATCCTTCCTGCCTCTCGGTCGAGGAGAACAATGACGCGCGGATGTGTCTGAAGCAGGGAGGCGGGTACGCTAGTCGTAATAGGTCCGGTCAACGCATCCTTGACGATCTGCGCCTTGTCTGCACCGCGAACAGCCAAAATAATCGTATTGGCTTTCAGAATCGAGCCTACGCCCATCGTCACCGCATATTCAGGCACATCGTTCATGGAATCGAAGAACCGGGCATTCGCCTCGCGAGTTTCCTGCTTCAGCTTCACGACATGAGTGCCGCCGGAGAGGTTTTGATCGGGCTCGTTGAAGCCGATATGTCCATTATGTCCAAGGCCGAGCAGTTGTACATCGACGGGTTGTTCCGCCAGCATCTTGTCATATTGGATGCACTCGGCTTCAACGTCGTCGGCCATGCCGTTCGGCAGATGCGTCTGCTCAGCAACAATATCGATGCGGGAGAACAGATGACTGTTCATATAGTAGGCGTAGCTTTGATCGTTCTGCGGTTGCAGACCGACATATTCGTCGAGGTTATACGTCGTCACCTGCTTGAAGCTGACGCGCTCATCATTGTGTATTTGTACTATTTTGTCATAAATTCCGATCGGTGTCGATCCTGTGGCCAGTCCCAGCACAGCTTGCGGCTTTTCTTTAACCAGGTTCGTAATATATCGCGCTGCATAAGAGTCCAGCTCCTGCTGCGTATCGAATTGAATGATTTCCATCACGTAGCCTCCTTTAAAATAGGGGTTGAGCGTATTTGCTATTTTAAGTGTAAAACATTTTCGACGGATAAACAACAAAATTATGATTAAAAAAGTCAAAATAATGATTGTAAAGATCATATAAATAATAAACCAACGCATGTCCGCCAAATATCCCGATGCGGAAGCGCGAAACGAAAATGTATGCTATGCTAGTTCTATATGTCTAATTGGCGAAGAGGGCTGCTCGCTCTTAGCGGGGGGCAATAGCTTGCATAGATGAAGTTATGGCGTGGGAGGAAAGTCGTATGGCGGTGGAGCAGCAGGAGGCAACAGCAAGGCGGAAAGGTGAGCATATACGAATATGCTTGCAGGAGAAGGTGAACGGTGTCGGTATCGAGACAGGCTTCGAGCGTCTGCGCTTCAAGCATAACGCGATGCCGGAGCTGTCATTCCGAAGCATTAGCCTCGAGACAGAGTGGTTCGGCAAGAAGCTCGGAGCACCTTTGCTCGTCAGCTCCATGACCGGCGGCACGGATGAAGCGGGAGCGATTAATCGCCGTCTTGCGATTGCGGCGGAAGAGCGAGGCTGGGCCATTGGTCTAGGGTCGATGCGGGCGGCGATCGAGCAAGAGGAGCTTGCGGCCTCATTCAAGATCCGTAAGGAAGCGCCTACTGTACCGGTTATCGCCAATATTGGCGCGGTGCAGCTTAATTACGGATTCGGACCGGAAGCGTGCCAACGGGCGGTTGATCTATCGGAGGCTGATGCGCTCGTCCTGCATCTGAACAGTATGCAGGAGGTGTTCCAGCCGGAGGGTGATACGGACTTTAGTCACTTGTACGCCCGAATCGAGCAAGTGTGCCGGTCGGTCTCCGTACCTGTTGGAATTAAAGAGGTTGGTTGGGGCATCGACGGAGAGACAGCGTCCGCGCTTGCAGGCGTCGGCGTTGCATTCATTGATGCCGCAGGCGCAGGGGGCACGTCATGGAGTCAGGTGGAGAAGTTCCGCTCGAAGGACATGATGCGGCGCGAAGCGGCTGAAGCTTTCGCCGATTGGGGAATTCCTACGGCGCTCAGTATTGCTGAGATCCGCAGCGCTTTGCCTTCTATGAAGCTTGTCGCAAGCGGCGGCTTGCAGCATGGCGTTGATGCGGCTAAGTCGCTTGCGCTTGGCGCAAATATGGCAGGCTTCGGCCGGGTGCTGCTTCCGAAGGCAGCCGGCGGCAACAGCGAAGTATCGGTACGGGAACTGCTGGAGCAGTTCGAACGGATTGAATTCGAGCTCCGCACCGCTATGTTCGGTATTGGAGCCGGTACGATTGAGGAGCTTCGTAATACGAATCGACTTATTGCTATTTAATACACAAATAAGCGTAATCAAGAATAAAGCACGGCTAGGTAGTAACGACTTCACTCGTTGCTATTTAGCCGTGCTTTATTGAATTAACCCCGTGCCTTCAATATTTATTTTCGTATCGACTTTGAATTCGACGCCGGGATAAAGGGACAGCCATTTCTCGTATGCCTCATTTGGATTGTTGGTATGATGGTTCGCTCGATACCGAAGACCGAAGCCGAACGGATCGACGCCGGCGCGCTGAATTTTTAGAAGGAGCGCTTCCGATTGCTGTGAGAAGTCTTTGCTCAGCTTATTCTCAATTGTTTGCCATTCATGCTGATACAAGTTCTCTGGAGCATCCTCGAGCACAATGCTTAATTTGACGTTGAACGTAATGACGACCTTATCGTCTTCGCTTTTCATTTGGTACTTGGAACGAATATCGCTCACTGCACCAACGATCTGAATGCCTTCGTAGGTCCCGTGAATCGACGATTTGATAAAGCTTTGGTCAAGCTGATTGAATAACTGCGTTTCTTCGGGCGATAGCAACGCGCTTATTTTGTTTTTATCGAGTAGAGCTGTTCGGTTGATAATGTAACTTTTTTTGGAATCGGAAACGATAATCGGTAGCAGCGGGTCCAATCCCTTCTCGAAAGCCCGCTTCGAGAATTCGGACAGCGGCTGGACGTACGAGAATGGCGAATCGGTCCCGTCAGCTCCGAAGCTTAGGAAGAGAGTATTGCCCGGATAGCGCTCGGATACAGGTGATATGCCGAGCAGCGATTTCGCATCGGGCTTAGCCACGGCAATGTCGGCCACGCTCTGAATGTCCCTTCTGCGCCGCATCCACTGCAAGAGGCCCGTATAGTCGGTTCGGGCTTGCTTCTCCCCAAGCAGAAAAATTTTGCAATGGCCAAAATCGAGTTCCTTGTCAACATAGGACTTCAGCATTCGAACCCCTTCAGCTATGCTGCTGGCCTCGATCGTTTCCAATTGCACTTTGGATGCGCCAGGTTCGATCTTGGGTGACGGAACGGCAAGCTGGAGGGTAATGCGATAGGGTTTCAGCTCGTTATCGGATCTATCGATGCCCGTCGCTACTACAAAGAAACGTTTATCGATATCTTTGAAGCCGCAACCTCCCGTGAAGCAGAGAAGCACGAGCAAAATGACGCATTGAATCATGTTTCTCATGCGGATCTCGGCCTCCTTCGACTAATCATAAACAGCCCGATGACAAGAGGGATTTCGACGAACAATCGGAAAATAAGCCAATACGTGGAAATGACCATGTTCATCTTCTCGTTCGTCATGAACATGTAGACGAATGTGAGGGCGATGAATATGCCGACGATAACATAATTGGCGGTCGGCGCTTGCATGCTGTCCACCTCGGGCTTATGTCTCGACATCGTGCTTTTTACAAATTCCATTGCCTGATGCCAGCCGGACATTGTAAAGATGAGCGTAAGGTTCAAATATACGATGAGGAACAGAAACAATACACGCTCGATGAAACCGTATTGCATGAGGAGCGCGTCGGCTGTAATACTCCAAATGTAAWTGTAATGACCAACGGTCTCCRTGCCGTGAATGCCGATCGGGACAAAAAAAGTAGTAAGCATGATCAAAAAACCGACAAGCGGAAATATCCAGCGGTGCCGGAAGCGGAAGTTGGACGGCATTAATCGGTTGAACAGCGACATGCTAATGTATCCGGTGAAAATATAAGACGCAGCCGCAACGGACTGCAGCGTCGGCGTTTTCGTTACGTAGTTGGCTATAATACGTATCGCATCCCAGTTCAAGTGAGGGTTGCTGCCGGCTTTGAACAAAACAAAAAAAATGATCGGCGCATTCACAATCAAGCCAATCTCGATGACGAGCATTACGGTCATCGTAGAACGGGTGGCCGCATACCCGCAAGCGAGAACGAGCATGCCCAATATAAGAGCGACATGCACGTCGGGATTGAAAAAACGGTTGATCATAATAGCAAAGGCGATGATTGCGATCGTTGTCGCATAGAGCCACAGCAGCGCTAAGAAGATCATAAGCGTATTAGCGATCCATCTCGGCAGATGCAGCTTCAATATTTCGGGCAATCCTTTGCCGGGATACCTTGCCAGGGTGCTCGTGTACATATACAGAAGGATCGTCCCAATCACTGCGCCGATAATAAGCGACATGACGGCGCCTTTATAACGATCAGAAATAAGGATATGCGGGACATAAAGCATGAGATTAATGAAGCTTACGAGTATAAAGTTGTAGAAAAAGTAACGGTTCACTTGTGCTTCACCTGCCCGATATCGCCTTCTGTCGGCTGGAGTTTGCCGAATACGCGGAAGTACGGCTTGCCGAAGCTGCGCAGATTGCATAAGTACGTCATGTAGACGAACATACCGACCGCAACTCCTGATATGCCGAAGAAAATCGCGATAACGATTAACGGATATTTCAAGAATCGAATCGCGAACGATAAGGAGCTGACCGGAACGACAAAGTTCGCTATCGCTACAACCGAAGTAACGATAATCATAATGCTGMTGACAAGGCCGGCTTGCTGCGCAGCTTGTCCTAGGATGAGGCCGCCGACGGTCGTCGCTGTCGAGCCGATATACCTCGGCAACCGTATGCTCGCTTCAATGAGCGTCTCAATCATGAACAGCATGATGAATACTTCGATGAAGGAAGGATAAGGAACGGCCGAACGGCTACCGGCGATCGAGAACGCAAGCTGGACGCGGAACAGCTCCGGATTGTAGGAGACGACGGAAATATAGAGGGCAGGCAGCGTGATTGTAAGCAAAATAGATGTGTACCGCAGGAAAATGAGAAATCTCGTCATCCAGAATGCCTCGTAATTATCCTCGACCGCATGCATGAAGTCGAAAAAAGTGGCAGGCAATATAAGAGCGAACATGCTGCTTTTCATTAATAGGATGACTTTGCCTTTGGCGATCGCTTTCGTAATCCGATCGGGACGTTCCGTTATGAGCACCGTCGGAAACAAATGCTTGCGCTTGCCGATAAGCAGCTTCTCAAGCTCGCCCGCCGCATTAACCATCTCCACGTGAAGGGTCGTGATTTTGTCGCGAACGCTGTCCAGAACGGAAGGGTCAACGCGCCGTTGGTCGAATACGATCATGATGGGTGTTTGGGATACATAGCCGATCGTATGCTCCTCTACGGATAAATCAGCCGATTGATACATGCTCCGAATGAGGTTCAACGACTTGCTTAAGTCTTCGCTTAAGGCAAGCTGCGGGCCTTGTATGGCGCTCTCTACCTGCGTCTGCGGGCTTTCGTTGCAGATGATCCGAGCGGTGTATAACGAATAGACGGTACCGTCCGCCTCGATAAGCACATTGCCGCGCAGCAGCAGACTACGCCATTTGGCTACGTCGTCAACAACCTTATATTCGGCAATCGTATGAAGCAGTTCGCGAAAAGGCTTTTCCTGCTTAGCGAACGGAATGAATATGTAATCGCTGATCATTTTCTCTTCGCACATCGGAGCGAGGTAGGCGACCTGAATGGTCATATCGCCATTGCTCAGCTCCTCGAGCTTCATGTCGACCGCTTCCGCGAACATCAGTCTTATGCGTTCGTTCATTACAGATTACCTCCCCTTTCGCAATTTGGATAAGCTACCATAGTTTGTGCAAGGGGACGTATATTATGCTATATGGCTGCCCGATGCATTGTTTTGCGAGGAGTAAAGAATTCAAGTACAATGAGTAATCATGACGATCCGCGTATAGCAGCAGGCGATAATGAAGGAGTAAGAGTGAATGAAACCTTGGTATGAGACAAGCTTCGGCAACGATTATATGCTCGTCTATAAGCATCGAGACATGGAGGCCGCTAGGAAGGAAATCGAGCGAATGATTCGCTTGCTTGGTTTGCGCCAAGGGGCCAAAGTGCTCGATATCGGCTGCGGAATGGGGAGGCATTCCGTTGCGTTGTCAGATCTTGGCTTCGCGGTTACGGGCGTTGATTTATCGGACGATCTGTTGGAGGAAGCAAGGCAGCATGATGCGAATGGAGAAGTCGAGTGGATACACGGGGATATGCGCGAGCTGCCTTTCGAGGATGGAAGCTTCGATGCGACCGTCAATTTGTTTACTTCCTTTGGTTATTTTGCGCGAGAGTCGGATAATATTGGCGTGCTGCGCAATATTAGGCGCGTGCTTCGTCCAGGAGGGCTTTGCCTCATCGATTTCTTGAATCCAACCTACGTCGCGGAGCATCTCGTTCCTCATTCCGTAAGGGAGGATGAGGAAGAGGGCGTTCGGATCGAGGAGGTGCGGAGGATTGACGGCGAATGGGTGAAGAAGGAAATCACGATAACGGAGTTAGATGTCAAGGACGGCAAGGACGCGAAGCGGCAGTATGTGGAGCGTGTTCGGCTCTATGAGCTGGATTGGTTCAGGGAACACTTCGCAAGCTCGGGTTTAGATCTGATAGGTGTATATGGCAATTATGACGGTATTCCCTATCGGGAGGCCGATTCTAATCGATTAGTCATGATAGGAAGGGCGATATAATGGGGGAATTACATACATTGCAACTTGAGAATGGGTGGCTGCAGGTGAAGGTGCCGCTGCCATTTTCATTGAGGTGGGTCAATAGCTATGTCATACCGGAGGAAGACGGTTATACGTTGATCGATCCAGGATTGCGGACAGATGAGGCGATAGCAGCTTGGGAGGCCGCGCTGACGGTGCATGAGCTCAAATGGACGGATGTTACGCGCATTTTATTAACGCATCAGCATCCTGATCACTACGGCCTCGCCGGTTACGTGCAGGAGAAAAGCGGCGCGCCGGTCTATATGTCGAGGAAGTCGCATGCCTATGCGCAGCGGTTATGGGGAGAGGACAGCCGGTTCGCAGAGGAGCTCCAGTCGCTGTTCGCCGAGCACGGCATGCCGGCGGAGTTGATAGACGCGATTGGACATAATCTGTCCAGCTTCGTGAAGATGGTATCGCCGCAGCCGCAAGTCGCTTATATAGAAGCAGGCAGCACGATTGCATTAGGCGGCCTGGACTGGCTGCTCATAGACGCTCCTGGACATGCATCCGGTCAGTTATGCTTCTATCAACCGGAGCGCAAATGGATGATATGCGGCGATCAAGTATTGCCGCATATTACCCCTAATGTGAGCGTCGTGCCTGGCGAGGATGAGAAGCCTCTTAATTTATTTCTTACAAGTCTGAAGGAGCTTGCCGGCTATGAGGTGGAGATGGCATATCCCGGACATCGCGATCCATTCGGCGATTTCTCCGGACGAATAGAGGAGCTCATCTCCCATCATGGACGCCGACTCGAGCGGATGGCCGAGATGCTCGCAGAAGAGCCCCGCACAGCTTTCGACATGTGCGAGGCTCTATTCGGCAGCAGACTGCGAGACAATCCGCATAATCTGCGATTTGCGATGGCTGAGACGCTTGCCCATTTGTACGAGCTTGTTCATCAGGGACGGGCTACTCATAGTCCCGCGAACAGCTGTACCAGCGGCGTATACTATACCGTAACTCCCTCGCAATAATATATGATTATCTGTCGCGGAATTCTTGCGGCGTAATGCCGTAACGATCCTTGAATACTTTGATGAAATAGCTTGTTTTCAAATAACCGATTTTGGCGGCGATCTCGTAGATCTTCTCGTTGGAGGAGCGAAGCAGATGAGCCGCCTTTTCCATCTTCAGCCTCGATAAGTAATCGCTAATCCCTTCCCCGGTCTCAAGCTTGTACACCTTTGACAGGTACGATGGATTCAGATAGACATTCGCCGCAATCGTCTGGAGAGAAGCGTCCTCGAGGTGATTCGAGACGTATTCCTGAACCTTCTGGACGATGCCGGAACGTGAGTCCCGATTTTTCGAACTCATCTGGCTCCGGTAAGCGCCTAACACATCCTCGGTCCATGCCCGAAGCTGCTTAATCGTATGGAAATGCGGTCCGCCGAGCAGTTGGTTGAAGTTGTCCTTCATAATGTCGGCCATCCACAGCTTGTTTTTATGAATCGAAAAGCTGAGCGAACTTGCGATATTGAAATAAGTCTCCAAGATGTGCTCATGTGAATCGCCCCATTTATGCTCCAATTCCTCAAAAGCGCCGTTCAGCTTGTCGGTAATAGCGTCCCATTGTCCCGCCTCGAGCAAATGATGGAGAAGCGGCGGATTGTAAATTTGCGTCAGCGAATTGGCTTCGCCTTGGTCGCTTTCATCCGCAAGCGAGAACATAAAGCCGCGGTCGCTACCAATCCGCTGTCTGAAGCTGTAGAGACAACGCTCGTACGTATCTCTGACTTCATCGGGGAACAAGGCTTGCTTGCTCAGCACGAGCGAGATTGTCCCTTTCAAATAAAGGCTCACATAATGCTGAAGCTGAGCGACCTTAGATTCGACCTGCTGCAGGTTAAGCTGCTCGCCCGCGGTGTCGATCGTCTTGCTGCTCGTTTTGCGCACAATCAGGAAGACGAGATAACCGTGATCATCCTTCAAGTGCCACAATGTATACTCGTCGGCGAATATTTCTTCGGCGATGTTGCATACGGCGAACTCGAGCAAGGAATTATCCCGCTCTGACTGCTCATCGAAGTAGTCCTCCATGCGCAGCAGCATAATGCAAAACGGCGAGCCTGCCGTATGAGGCAGTTGGAACATGTCGAGCTTCTGCTGCAGCTCTTCGGATGCGGCAAAGGTTTTGCCATGCAGCAGCGAAGCGAGCAGATGCTTCCGCAAAACGGGCAAATTTTCTTTCATTGAGGTCAGCGACTTATGCTGCGAGGTTACCGCGCTCCAATGCTGCTCCAGCTCGGTGACCGCTTTCTTCACCGCTTCAAGCAGCTCCTCATCCTCCGCTGGCTTAAGCAAATAATCGGTCGCTTGCTGCTGCAGCGCCCGCTTGGCGTATTCGAAGTCGTTGTAGCCAGTAAGCAGAATACATCTTACATTGGTCCAAGTGCCGCGAATCTGTTCGATGAGTTCAAGCCCCGATAGACCGGGCATATGAATGTCGGTAATGACGATGTCAATCGGCGTTTCGTTCATGATGGCAATGGCGTCTTGCCCCGAATAGGCTTGATGCACGTTATCGATGCCTACCGTGCTCCACGGCAAGTTATGGGCCAGATCTTCAACCAGATCGGGCTGGTCGTCAACAATTAACAATTGATACAAGGCTGTGATGCACCTCCAATGGTGAAGTATGTGTCTGATCGTCTAACTGTTATGCGGCCAAGTGATCGATACGGCAAGTCCGCCTTCAGGCTGGACGCGGAAAGTCAGCGATGCCTCGGCGCCGAATTGGTATATCATCCGTTGTCGGATATTCCATAGCGCACATCCGGTACTATCGTTCGGCGGATTCATTACGCTCATCTCCAGCTTCCTCATCCCATCCTCGGTAACGCCTATGCCGTTATCCGCAATGGTGATCGTATAGTAACGATCATTGCTCTCTCCGGTAATCGTAATAATGCCATCGCCTTCGAAACGTTCAATGCCGTGAAGGACCGCGTTCTCGGCAAGCGGTTGAAGCAGCAGTCTAGGAATTTCTAGATGATGCATCGTTTCCGGTACGTGAATCTCATAGGACAAATGCTGAATATGGAATTGCTGAATTTCCAAGTAGCTCTCGATCAGATCAAGCTCTTCTTTAATAGTAGCGGTTTGCTTCTCTACCCTCGTCGTATAACGATAATATTTGGACAGATGCATCGCTAGCTTCATAACCGACTCTTTCTTGTCCAGTCTTGCCAAGCTGCGTATAAGCGCGAAGCAATTATACAGGAAATGCGGGTTGATTTGCGACTGCAACTGCTTCACATTGGCTTCGCGGGTTCGTATTTCTTCCGCATACAGCTTCTGAATCAATTGCTCCGTATTAGCTGCCATGTCGTTGAACCGATGGAATAGGTACGTAAATTCATTTTTTGGATTTGCTGTAATCCTCGTCGAATAGTTGCCGTCCTGCAGCCGCTTCACGCTGCGGATGAGCAGGCCGATCGGCCGCTGAACGTTCCGATAGAGCAAGTATCCGGCCAACAGGCTCATGACAAGGAGCAGACCCACAGATCCATAGAACAGGTTCTGGCTTTTGACGATCGGCTTGAGAATGTCGGCTAGCGGCACATAATCGACAAGATACCAGTCTAGCGTTTCTATATGCGCGGTCGTCACTAGGAAGTCGTTCCCGTGTACTTTTATGATGCTGTTGGCGGCAGTATCCGATGTGATGCTAGGGAGAAAGCTTTGAATCGAATCGGTCATCTCTTTGTCCGCGTTACGATTCTGAATGACCGCGCCGTCCTTATGGACGAGGAAGGGGTCTCCTTTGCCTGCAAGCTTGAACGTATCGAGGTCTTTAATGAGATGCTCCTCGGGAAAAGAGATTTCGACGATGATGCCGGCGTTCTCAAGGTCGTTTACTTTATTGTTCGGTTTAACAATATGGCGTACGAACCGCTTCTGTTTTATGTTCTGAATAATCATTTCTTCATATTTCCATTTTGGCGCATAAATTTGCTTGACGTAATCCAGATCGTAACCAAGGTATATGTTGGTTGATACGAACTCTTTGCTTGCGGGCGCTAGCACCGAATATTGCGTATCCCAGCGCTGGGATACGTTTAGCAGCCGAAGGCGCTCGATGATGCGCAGCTTCTCGTCATTGCGCACGTAGGCGCTTTCGATCAAATGCAAAGTTTGCAGCTGTTGAATATGGATATCCTCGCTAAGCAAAAAACCGAGCGACGAAAGCGTCGTTACACTCCGATCAATCTCGCTGGCTAAGAAGGCGACATCCTTCTGCTTCAAGGACTTCATCTCTTCCTTAATAACTTCGATGCTTGTCCGAATCGAAAGCGTATACAAGACGATTATCGGAATGAGGAGCAAAACGATTAACGTCATGATTTTGGTGAACGTATTTTCTCGTAAACGCATGGTCAACCTCACTTTTTTGTTTAAATAGCGATAGATAAGTCAACAAAGTGGCATGCTTCCAAAGAACGTGGTCTATAGCACAGGAGATACTGCTGATAAAATTAATCATACAGGAGAGCTGATAAAACACAAATCAATTTTTGTTTGGAAAGGGGCAACAGGAGTGGATAGCGCATTAAACAAACCGCTGCCGCAAGCAGAGAAACAACCGCAGAAGCGGGAGAACAAAGGTAGAGAGAAAATAAGACTCACTTGGCCCTTGCATCTGATGCTGCTGCCGGCAGTTATCGTAACGTTCATCTTCGCTTACGTGCCGATGAGCGGTCTCATCATGGCATTTCAGGATTTTAAGCCGTATGACGGCATTTCCGGATCGAAATTCGTTGGCCTGGAGCACTTCAGGTTTATGTTCGAATATCCGGACAGTAAGCAGGTTATATGGAACACGCTTATTATTTCAGGATTAAAAATCGTATTCGGTCTCATTGTACCGTTCACATTCGCAATATTGCTTAACGAGGTTCGCAAAATGCTGTTCAAGCGCGTTGTACAAACGCTTGTCTATCTGCCTCACTTTATTTCTTGGGTTATTCTCGGTGCGATATTGACCGATATGCTCGGCAACAAAGGTATCGTCAACCAGACGCTGAATGCGATCGGCTTGTCTAACGTATTCTGGCTTGGCGACGGGGACTGGTTCCGCTTTACGGTCGTTGTCAGCGATATTTGGCAAAACTTCGGCTTCAACACGATCGTCTTCCTGGCCGCGCTGTCCGGCGTTAACCCGTCTTTGTACGAAGCAGCGGAAGTCGACGGCGCAACGCGCTGGAAGCAAACGATTCATATCACGATCCCGTCGATGATTCCGATTGCGGTCGTTGTCGGCACGCTGTCGCTTGGTAACATCCTGAACGGCGGATTCGACCAAATCTTCAACCTTTATAATGCGCTTGTCTACGACAAAGGCGACATCATCGATACGTTCGTATACCGCACGGCTATCCTCAACGGTCAATACAGCTTTGGTACAGCGGTCGGCTTGTTCAAATCGATTATCGGCTTAATCATGATCGTATTCTCTTACCGGATGGCATACAAATTCGCTGGTTATCGAATTTTCTAATAAAGGATGAGATTTCATGTATCATAAAACAGCAGGCTACAAAACGTTTTCTGTAWTCAATTACGTACTGCTCGCGATTATCTGCATTACTTGCGTCATACCGCTCATTCATATTCTCGCTGTCAGCTTCAGTGCAAGCTCGCCGGCGAACGCGAATCTAGTCAAGCTTTGGCCGATCGGATTCAATCTCGACGCTTACTCGAAGACGTTGAATAATGCGAACTTCTTCAATGCGCTAAAGGTCGGCTTATGGCGTACTGTGCTGGGTACTGTGGTCGGTATGAGCCTTATGATTCTTGCCGGCTACTCCTTGTCCAAGGACAATCGTGTTTTCCGCAGCCGGTCGATCTATACGTGGTTCTTCTTGTTCACGATGCTGTTCAGCGGCGGTATCGTACCGGGCTACATGCTGATCCGCAACTTGGATCTGATGAATTCAATCTGGGCGCTCGTTTTGCCAGGCGCGATCAATGTATTCAATATGGTACTGTTAATGAACTTCTTCCGTGCTGTTCCGAAGGAGCTGGAAGAAGCGGCAACGATCGACGGCGCGGGCCAGTTCCGGACGCTATGGAGTGTCTTCCTTCCAATTTCCATGCCGGCCTTGGCGACGATCTCGTTGTTCACGATGGTGACGCACTGGAACTCTTGGTTTGATGGTTTGTTGTATATTACAGATTATAGAAAATATCCGTTATCAACATTTTTGCAAACGATAATTGTACAACAAGATTTCAATAAAATTAATCCCGATATCAATGAGCTCAAAAACATTTCTCAGCGTACGGTAAAGTCGGCCCAAATATTCATAGGGACACTCCCGATCCTACTTGTATATCCGTTTTTACAACGTTATTTCGTGAAAGGCATCATTTTGGGAGCGGTTAAAGAATAGGCGAGAAAATGGCATCGATAACAAAATAATGGTCTTTCGTAGTGATTAATATGGCATTATAGTTAAATTATAGCGATATGAAATATCGTTATAAATAACATAATATTACTTATGGGGGTAGAGCAATGAAAAAGTGGTTGTCTGTACTATTAATTCTTACTTTTATGCTGGCGATTGCGGCATGCTCGGGTAACAACAACGGCAACAATACGAATACGGGAACGAACGGCGGTAAAGCAAGCAACACGCCGAAAGAAACCGAAGCGGCAGCAGAGGAGAATTTTAAGGACGGTAAATACACGACTCCTATTACGCTGTCGACGGTTTGGGGACTTAACCAAAACGGTTCGGTCTTCAAAGAAGGCGAATCGATCGAAGATAACGTTCATACACGCCTTATCAAAGAACGTCTTGGCATTGACATTAAGTATGATTGGGTTGTAACGAACACGAATGACGCTTACAAAACAAAGCTTCGCCTAATGCTCTCTTCCGGAGAGAAAATGCCGGATGTCGTTGTATACCGCGGCGATCTTGAGACGGTCAACATGCTGATCGACTCCAACCAATTCATGCCGGTTGGCGATCTTGTTGACAAATACGCGAACGAAACATACAAAGCTGGTCTTGAGCTCGATCCGACGATCTGGCTGCCAATCAGCCGTGATGGCGAGAAAATGGCATTGCCGATTCTCGACTATGCATACAACGGTGACCATGTTATGTGGGTTCGCCAAGACTGGCTCGATAAGCTAGGTCTGAAAGCGCCTACGACGATTGCTGAATTGGAAACGGTTATGGATGCATTCACGAACCAAGATCCAGACGGCGACGGACAGAAAAATACGATCGGTCTGGCAACTGGCTTCAAGAACGGCTTCGCGAACTGGATGACGGACATCGGCTTCGTGTTCGGCGCTTACGGTTCCGTGCCAGGACAATGGAATCTGACTGCGGATGGCACTCTGGAGCACGGTTCGGTTAACCCTGCAACGAAAAACGCGCTTTCCAAGCTGAATGAATGGATGAACAAAGGCTACATCTCGAAAGACTCGGCATTGTTCGACGAAACGAAAGGTTCCGAGCTGTTCACGAAGGGCGAAGCGGGCATTATCTTTGGACCTAACTGGCTGCCGGCATGGCCTTTCCCTGATCTGAAAAACAATGTTCCAGGCGCTTCGTACAAAGCATACGGCGTACCTGCTGGTCCAGACGGCACGATCGGTTCGCAAGGCGGCAACCCGCCGGCTAACGGTTACATCTTCATCAACAAAGATTCGAAAAATCCGGAAGCGATTCTTCACTACTACAACTGGTTCTTCGATAACCTTGCTAACCCGCAACCGGGCAGCGAATTCGAGAAAGGTTTCGCGGAAGGTTACGACTATGCGACTCTTCCAGACGGATCGATCACAGCGGATATTGCCAAATACCCTGATCTGTTCCCTGGCTTGAAAGACCAAACGGCACCGCCGCTTTACTACACGCTGACTTATGAAGGCGCACGTATCCCTACGTTGTATGCTGACACGCATGTCAAGCTTGCAGGCGGCGCAGAGCCAGTAACGCCTTACGAGAAACAAGAATTCAATACTCGTCTGAAAGAAAATACAGACGCAATGAAAGTAGTTATGGACCAAGTATCGATTCGTAAGAAAAACTACTACATGGGTCCATTGACAGAAACGATGCAAAGCAAAAATGAGCTTCTGAACAAGCTGCTCAACGAAACGTACAGCAAAATCATTTACGGTCAACAACCAATCGACTCGTTCGACGAAATGGTTGAAAACTGGAAGAAATCCGGCGGGGAGCAAATTACGAAGGAAGTTAACGACTGGTACAACAGCGTTAAGTAATATTGCCTCCTAGAACTTACACCTAGAGCATGAACGTCGCACATCAGCCTGTTACCTGCAGTGTCATTATCGAACTGTAAGAGCAGGCTGATTTTTTATGCCTAATAACGGCTTAATCGATGGATTTGAACGAGAAAGGACGGAAAGTAATGACGAAAAAACTGATTTCGCTGGCACTCGTTTTCCTTATGCTTGCGTCATATATTCCTACAGTATCCGCACAGTCCGCAAGCAACGGGGAATCGGCGCATTGGGGTGAGGCTCTTCTAACCAAGTGGGTAGACAAAGGGCTGCTGACCGGGTATCCCAACGGCAGCCTGCAGCCGGATCGCAGCGTGACGCGGGCGGAGTTCGCCAAGCTGATTCAAGTTGTGTTCGGGTTGAAGGGAAGCGGGAAACTGCCGTTTGTCGATGTGCCAGAAAAAGCGTGGTACTACAACAGCATTGCATCCGTGTGGAAGGCAGGGGCGATCAATGGTTACCCGAGCGGATTATTTAAGCCGGATGCTCCGTTGACGCGACAGGATGCGGCGATGGTAGCTGCACCGTTGTTCAAGCTGCCTGAAGTTGCAGCAGGAGGTTTAGCCGGATTTAAAGACACTGATAAAGTAAGCGCTTACGCAAAAGCTTCGCTTGAGAAGATGATAGCCGGAGGGTATATGAAAGGATATCCGGACGGCAATTTGCKGCCGCTGCGTCCGATTACGAGAGCAGAGGTTGTAGCCGTACTGGATCGGCTTGCCACGGTTATTATTAATGAGGCAGGCACAGTGGCTCGTTTTGATTCTACTGGCAATGCGGTTGTAAATACGGACGGCGTTACTTTGTCCGGCGGGACGATTGCGGGAGATCTCTTCTTGTCCGCGGGTATTGGCGAAGGAAGCGCCTATGTGAAGAATATGACGGTGAAAGGCACGGTATATGTAAATGGCGGCGGAATCAACAGTATTCATTTTACGAATTCGTTGATGGGTTCGATCATTATTCATAAGCCGGATGGTCCGGTTCGTGTCGTAATCGACGGGCAATCCTCGGTTAATCGCGTTACTGTGCAAACAGGAGCAAAAGTGGAGGTCGGAGAAGGCTCGACGATCTCGGAGCTGACGATTGGGGAAGAAGCATCTGATACGGAGCTAACGATTGATGGGTCTGTTGAACATATAGACAATAACGGCGACAATACGGAGCTTAATGGCGCCCCGTTAAATAAAGGTGAAGAGGCTTCCGTTAAGGATGGTGTTGTAACGAAAGGCAGCGATCAAGGAAGCGGCGCTGGCGGCGGGGGAGGAACAGGCGGCGAGCAGCCGGATGAGTGGGAGCTCGTTTGGAATGACGAATTCGACGGCACAGGTAACAATGTCGATACGAATGGGGTCAATCTCGACAAATGGGCTTATCAGAACGGTACGGGTTCGGATTATGGTCTAGACGGTTGGGGCAATAACGAGCAGCAGTACTACCGTCCGGAGAACATTGAAGTGGAGGACGGCAAGCTGACGATTACTGCGGACGACGATGGTTACGGCGGCAAGCCATATACGTCGGGCAGGCTGTTCACGTCTCCGACGTTCACGAAGACATACGGCAAATTCGAAGCGAGCATCAAGATGCCAGTAGGCGAGGGCATATGGCCTGCGTTCTGGATGATGCCGCAGGACAGCGAGTACGGCGTATGGGCGTCATCGGGCGAGCTTGACATTATGGAAGCAAGAGGCAGACTGCCGGAGGAAGTGGGAGGTACGATTCACTACGGCCGCAATTGGCCGAACAACAAGTCCACCGGCGATGAATATCATTTCCCGGAAGGCGAAGACATTACGGGTTACCATACGTATGGCGTCGAGTGGGAACCGGGTGAGATTCGTTGGTACGTTGACGGCAATCTGTATCAGAAGCTGAACAACTGGGACAGCATCGGCGCGGATCAGCCGGCCAAGTATGCGTACCCTGCGCCGTTCGACAAGCCGTTTTATATGATCTTGAACTTGGCGGTAGGCGGGAATTACGACGGAGGACGCACGCCTGACCCGTCTCTGCTTCCGGCCAAGATGGAAGTCGATTACGTACGCGTATACGAATTGACGGGCAGACCTTACAAGCAGCCGGTCGAGCCGAAGTTCGAAGCAGAGCCGTATCCAGATACATACAAGGAGCCGGTGAACGGCAACTTCGTATACGATGCGGCATTTAACGAGCCGTTCACGACAATTGCCGAGCCGAATGTGACGCTGAACGAGCAGTATTGGAATTTTGCCCATATCAGCACATTCCTCGGCAACGGCTCGATATCTGTCGATCTGATTGACGGTGTCAGGTACGCGAAGGCAGCCATAACTTCTGGAGGCAACGCGGCTCATGCCGTACAGCTGATCCAGAATGTTACCTTGGGCAAAGGCAGATGGTATAAGCTGTCGTTCAACGCGAAATCGGACGCGAACCGGACGATGACCGTCAAGTTCGGCGGCGGGGAAAGCAGAGGGTGGACGACGTATTCCGATACGCTGGAAGCGAGATTGTCCGGCAGCCTGCAGTCCTATGAGATGACGTTCCAAATGGGAGCGGATACCGACCCGCTCGCGCGACTCGAGTTCAACATGGGTCTAAGCACGAATCCAATCTGGCTTGGCAACGTGAAGGTGGAAGAAACGACAGCGCCGGATCCTTACAATGAAACTTCGCCGAAAGAACCATTGGGCGGCAACCATGTGTATAACGGCAGCTTCGATCTCGGCCGGTTGGATCGGATGACGTATTGGAACTTGAAATCGGCATCAGGCGCGAATGCTTCTGCATCGGTTAATCCGAGCGCAAGAGAACTTCTCGTTGATGTGAAGACCAAAGGGAATTCGGCTGGCGCAGTCGAGCTGACGCAGCCAGGCATGAACTTGATCAAGGATAATGATTATAAAATCAGTTTCAAAGCACGCGGGACTGCCGCAAGGAATATAAGCGTAGCTGTTCGGAGTGCGGACGGGACGAATTATGCAGCTCCGCAATCCATTTCGCTTACGACATCGATGGATACGCATGAAGTGTTGTTCACGATGGCGAATGATACGGATGTGGCAGGGGTGCTCGTATTCCAGCTTGGCGGCGAGCAAGCCGATGTGTACATCGATGACGTATCCATGATAAGACTGACGAACAACAATGCGGGCGAGCTGTCCCTTAACGACCAGTTCCCGGTAAAGAACGGCGATTTCTCGAACGGCACGGCTGGCTGGGCGGAGCATGTGCAGGGGCGTTACGACGGATACGGCTCGAATGCAGCTTTCTCGGCCGCGGCTGGAGAATTGAAGATGGCAGTCACGAGTGAAGGTACGGAGCCATGGCATGTCATGCTGATGCAGACCGACTTCGAGCTGTTCAAGGATCAGACGTATACCGTATCGATTGATGCGAGAGCGTCGGTGAACCGTGAGATCGAGATCGTGGTTGACGAGAGCAACAGCAACCGTCTGTTGTCGGAGAAGGTGCAATTGACGGGCGAAATGCAGACGTTCACGTTCGAAATGGCAATCGGGCAAAACACGACGGCATCCCTCAAGCTGCTTCTCGGCAAGCTTCAGGGTGCAGCCGCGATCGGCGCGCACGACATTTATTTCGACAATGTGCGGGTCGAGCTGAAGGAAGCGCGGAGCAAGGCGTTCCTCTTGCGGAACGGTTACTTCGATGAGGAGTTGACTGGCTGGAGCGCTCATATCCAAGGCGTATATGACGGACCGTCAAGCGCAGAGGTTACGGCGGACGAAGATGCGCTGAAAGTAAGCATTGCGCATTCGGGCATCAATGCGTGGGACGTTCTCGTTCAGCAGCTTTCCATGGCATTTGCCAAAGGCAAGACTTATATCTTGTCATTCGATGCACGCTCGACCGTGCCGCGTACAATTGAAGCGATCGTCGAGAACGGTACTTATTTCCGTTATTTCGAGACGGATGTGGAGCTTGACGAAATAACGAAGTCGTTCAGCTACGAATTCACGATGGCCGAGGAGGACATCGCCGGCCTGAAGTTCCTGCTTGGAAATCAAGACGGGGCACCGTCTCCCGATGCCGACCATCATATTCTGATCGATAATGTGCGGCTTGAGCTTAAAGGTGCGAAGGAAGCGACCGGCGAGAAGGTCAGATCGGGCAACGATATCAGATTGCCGGCTGCTCCGATCTTGACGCCAGATGCCGCTGATAACGCGATAGGCGAAGAGGTTGAGCTGACGTTCGCCAGCAATGCAGCTTGGGAAGCGGCCGTTCGCTCGGTGTCAATCGACGGCGTAGCTTTGGCAGCCGACGATTATTCGCTGGAGCCGGGCAAGCTGACAATCGATGCCGGCAAGTTCACTGCCGCGAAGACGTATGTGATAGCGATTCGGGCAACCGGCTTCGAGCCGGCCGAATTACGGCAGGAGATGCAGGCTGAGCTCATGTGGAGCTTAACCTGGTCGGATGAATTCAACGGATCGGGCGGCGGAAATCTCGATACGAATGGCGTCGACCTGAGCAAATGGGCGTACCAGGAAGGCAATGGCACGGAATATGGCGTTCCATCTTGGGGCAATAACGAGGAGCAGTACTACCGCAAGCAAAATATTAGTGTAGCCGATGGGCTGCTGTCGATCGAGGCCAAGAAAGAGAGCTTCGGCGGCAAAAACTATACGTCAGGCAGATTATGGACATCACCGACGTTCAGCCAGGCGTATGGGAAGTTCGAGGCGCGCATCAAAATGCCAGTAGGGCAAGGGATATGGCCGGCGTTCTGGTTAATGCCGAAGGATCAGGAATACGGAGGCTGGGCATCTTCAGGCGAGATTGACATTATGGAAGCGAGAGGCAGGCTGCCGGGCGAGGTGGACGGTACGATCCACTACGGCAAAGGCGCTCCGAACAATAAAGCGACAGGCGCGAAATACGAATTTCCCGAAGGAGAGAGCATTGCCGAATTCCATACGTACTCCGTGGAGTGGGAGCCTGGCGTAATCCGCTGGTACGTAGACGGCAATCTGTTCCAAGAAATTAATGATTGGCATAGCTGGGGAGTGGATCAGCCGGAGAAATACGCGTTCCCGGCTCCATTCGACAAAGAGTTCTATATCATTCTGAACCTAGCTCTCGGCGGCAATTACGACGGCCAACGAGCTCCCGACGATTCGAAGCTTCCTGCGAAGATGGAGGTCGATTACGTCAGAGCTTACGAGCTGACGGGTCGCCCATACCAGCAGCCGGCCGAGCCGCTGCTGGTGAAGGAGCCGTTCCCGCAAGGCGGCAAGCCGGCGGTTGGCGGCAATCTGGTCTATGACGCCGATTATGCGCACRGCATCAAGGATGTTAACGCTGCGTCTCCGGCGATGGATCCGCAGTATTGGAACTTCGTGCACGGTGCCGACTTCGGCGGAGCCGGAACGGCATCGGTGGAGCCGGTCGGCGGTGTTCCGCACGCGAAGCTCGACGTGACCAATGGCGGCAACGCGCCGCACGCCTTGCAGTTCATTCAGTATGTGACGCTCGTCAAAGGCCATGCGTATAAGCTTAGCTTCGACGCGAAGTCTGCCGCGGCTCGCAGTATTGCGGTCAAGCTGGGGGGAGACGAGGACAACGGTTGGTCCGCATACTCGGACAGCTTCGAGGCAGCGCTTACGACAGAGGCTGGACACTATGAATACCGCTTCCTGATGACGGCGGATACGGATAAGACAGCCCGGCTTGAGATTAATATGGGCTCGAATCCAAACGATGTATGGATTGGCGGCGTGAAGCTGGAAGAGATCGAGGTGCTGAACGATCCGAACGGTCCTAAATCTCCGCTCGGAAGCGGCAACCATGTGTACAACGGGGGCTTTGACCTTGGCACGATGGATCGGATGGTCTATTGGAATTCAGTAATTGGCGAGACGGCGGATGCGTTATTATCCGTTGATCCTGCCGAGCGTCAATTGTCGGCCGTCATCGAAGACGGTGGTTCAGATGCTGCGCAGATCAAGTTGATCCAGCAAGGAATCAATTTGCTGCAACAGGATGAATATAAGCTGACCTTTGACGGTTCGGCAGAAGCGCCGCGTACGATCGGGATTGCTTTCGTCAGCAAGAACGGCAGCGTGACGTATTCCGGTCCGCATACGATTGCGCTGGATACGGTAAGTGACTCGCATTCGGTAAGCTTCACCATGCCTGCCGGAATCACCGACGAAGAGGCTCAGCTCGTCTTCCTGCTCGGCGGCGAGGATGCGGATGTAAGGCTTGATAATGTGAAGCTGCTAAGGCTTACGAACTTGAATGTCGATTTTACAGGCATTGATCTATTCCCGCTGAAAAACGGAGATTTCGCTTTCGGAATTGACGGCTGGGAGCCTTTCGTGCAAGGCGGCAACGCGCAATTCAGCGGAACGGACGGCGCGGCGAAAGTTGCGGTGGCAAGCCGCGGCAACGAGGCTTGGAATATCATGCTTAACCAATCGGGACTGCAATTATCCAAAGGAATGACGTACACGCTGTCTTTTGACGCTAGCTCGACCGCCGCCCGTGATATCGAAGTCGCATTGGAGAATGCGGGTTATACGAGACGCTTCTACTCCGGTCCGTTAATGATAGGTCCGAGTATGCAGCGCTTCTCGTTCACGTTCCGAATGACGACGGACGATTCGCTCGCGCTGAAATTCCTGCTCGGCAAAACCGTACAAAGCCCAGACGGAGCGCATGACATCTTCATCGATAACGTCGTGCTTGAAGTACAAGGCGCGCCGGTCTTAAGACCGCCAACGCTTGCTGCGGACGCAACGAATAATCGCGTAGGCCAGCCGGTGGACATTCGATTCGCGGCTAACGAGACGTGGAGAGAGGCGATAACATCCATCGAAGTAGACGGAGAGACGCTTGATCCGGAACAATACGAGGTAGAATCAAGCAGCATCATKATAGGTTCGGATGTGTTCGCTGACGATAAGCTTTATGCGATTGTCATCAAAGCGGCTGGTTATGGCGATGCCGCGGTCAGTCAGCAGCTAATGCCAGGCGACGGCAATCTGGTATTGAACGGCGATTTGTCGAGCGGTTTTGCTTCTTGGGAGAATTGGGTCGGCGAGGGAGGCGTGGCCGACCTGACGGCCCACAACGAAACCGCCAAGATCGACGTCCACTATCCGGGCAATGCCAGTTGGGCGATCCAGCTTATGCAAAGCGGCATCATGCTGCAAGCAGGCAAAGCCTATGAGCTGAGCTTCAACGCTTGGTCGACGGCGAGCCGTCCCATTGAGCTCGAGCTTACCGGCTACAACAACAATCAGAAGATTAGCTACAATATTACAAGCGATTCTAATGCTGTATACAAGAGAAGCTTATTGCCCGGCGCAAATGTAAACCTAACACTGAAATATTTGCTCGGTTATGTAACGAATGCAGGTGGAACGACACCGATGCCGCCTCATACGATCTACATCGATAATGTATCGATCACGGAAGTGACGTCGGGTCCTGCATTAACGCCGGATACGACGGACAACAAGATCGGGCAGCCGATTGTCGTCACCTTCGCCGATAATACGGCGTGGCGAGCAGCAGTAACGGGCGTTACCGTTGACGGTATCGCTGTCGAGGCGGAACATTATTCGCTGACTGCAGGTCAGCTTACGCTGAACGCGAGCTTGTTCCCGTCGATCAAGACGTACACGATTGCTATAGAAGCGCTTGGTTACGGCGCAGTCATGGCTGAGCAGCGCGTATTGACGGCTGCGAACAATATTGCGCTTAACAAGTTAGCGGCATCGTCACTATCTAACGCGACGATGCCGGCTAGAAACGCGTTCGACGGGACGCTCGGAACCAGATGGGAATCTGCCTTCGACGATAACAGCTGGGTAACGGTCGATCTTGGTGCGATCTATTCATTGGATAACGTTGTCTTAGCCTGGGAAGGGGCATATGCCTCATCCTACAAACTTCAAGTGTCGAGTGCAGCGGTTCCAGGGGAAGCAGACTGGACCGACGTCCATGTCAATCCGAACGGTACAGGCGGCACGGAGAACATTCCGCTGGTCGTGGAGGAAGCTCGTCATATTCGTATGCTTGGCGTAGACAGAGCGACCCCATGGGGATACTCTCTGTATGAATTTGAAGTGTACGGCGATTGGATACGGGATGTTGAAGGCGGAAGCGGGCCGGGCACGGACCCGGGTCCGGGTACCGATCCAGCGGGCGCGAACTTCGCCCTGGATAAATCGGTTACCGCCTCGAGTATCGGTGAAGGATTCACAGCCGACCTGTTGACCGACGGCGACCTGGGAACGCGTTGGTCGGCCGACTGGGCCGCCAATCAAGACGGGGCGATGCGTCCGGAATGGGTGTATGTCGATCTCGGTCAGTTGCGGACTATTGAAAAGTTTGTGCTTGCTTGGGAGACTGCATACGGCAAAGCCTTTGAGATTGCGGTGGCGCAAGAAGGTGACGATTTATCTGCTGACAGCGAGGACTGGGTAGTCGTCCATGCCGATAATCGAACGCTTGCCGCAGATCAGCTGACGGAAACGATTGAACTGGATGAAAGCGTGCAAGGTCGTTATGTACGGTTGTATATGACGGAGAGAGGTTTCCAAATCTATGGCCCATCGTTAATCGAGCTGGAGATTTATTAGAATGAACGGGTGACAAAAGAGCCGGAGCGGCTGGAGCTCCGGCTCTTTTTGTCGTCTCAATAGAAGCGTGATGGAGTAAGTAAACGTTCTATTTGCTGATATTGTGGGATGATAATCTGTTTATGACGGTTAATGATCATTTAATGAACATAATCAATTATATATTGCGTCATATATAAATTTATGATACATATTAAATAACGGAAACAAAAATGGAGAGCCATACGCATGATTCCGTAACATTAGAGYAGGGGAGAAGAGTCGATTATGGAGAGAGAGTTAGCGCTTGAAATCGTACGTGTAACGGAATTGGCGGCTCTGGCGTCTGCGCCTTGGATGGGCAGAGGAGATAAGAATAGTGCGGATGGCGCAGCGACTTCCGCGATGCGCGCGATGTTCGACTCGGTATCTATTCGCGGAACGGTCGTTATCGGCGAAGGGGAAATGGACGAAGCGCCGATGCTCTATATCGGGGAAGAGGTCGGCAGCTTGAACGGACCGGAGGTCGACGTAGCGGTGGATCCGCTCGAAGGTACGGAAATCGTGGCTAAAGGGCTTAATAATGCAATGTCCGTCATCGCTGTAGCCCCCAAGGGGCAGTTGCTCCATGCGCCGGATATGTACATGGAGAAGCTTGCATTCGGTCCTGCATTAGTTGGCAAGCTTAGCATTACGGATCCGATGGAAGTAACGCTGGAGAAGGCGGCGGACGCACTGAATAAGAAAGTTTCCGATCTTACGGTTATGATTCTAGACCGCGAACGGCACGAGGAGCTCGTTAAGGTGCTTCGCAAGGTTGGGGTGCGCATTAAGTTCCTATCGGACGGGGACGTAGCAGGTGCTATGGCACCAGCATTTCCCGAGGCGGGCATCGATCTCTATGTAGGCTCTGGCGGAGCACCTGAAGGCGTGCTTGCCGCGGCTGCGCTCAAATGCTTGGACGGTGAGCTCCAAGCTAGACTTATGCCAGCTGATGATCAAGAGTATAACCGTTGTATCCAAATGGRCATCTCCGACCCTTACCGCGTCCTGACAATGGAYGATATGATCGGTACGGGGGATGTCATATTCGCAGCAACAGGCGTTACGCCGGGCGAGTTCTTAGGCGGCGTTCGCTACTTGTCGGACCAGCGTGCCGAGACCCACTCCATTGTCATGCGCGCCAAGACGAAAACAATTCGTTTCGTCAAATCGCTCCATTACTTGCCGAACAAGCCGCTGCTCGATGCCGCTTTGGTGAATGCGGGCAATGAGCAGTCCATGCCGATAAGCGTTGGGGAGTAGTTGAACCTAAGGAAAGAAGACACCGGCGAGGTGTCTTCTCAGATTGTCCTATTGTCGCTCGCTGAAAGCATTGCGATTAAGCCTCAGGGATGGTTTCCTCTAGACTGGACACGACATCATGGAGCTCGGCTTGAACGCTATCGTACTTGGAAGCAAGCGTCCATGCAAATACTTGGTGGTAATGTGTATCGGTTTCGATCGTTGTAACAATGTACGCAATCTTCATACCGTCATACTCCGACTCGAAGCTGAGCTGGTAGGCAGGATAGTTGCCGATAAATGTCTCGGCGGTCGGATAATAGATCTTGTCGGATGCTGTAAGCTCTAGCGCAACCTCCATATCTTGATGGTAGTCGGACAAGGTATAGCCTTCCTCAAAATCGCTTTTGCTCTCCGTTAATACAAATAGGTATTTCTCTGCAAACAGGTTAGAGATTGAAATGTCGGCCTCGTCATTCAAGCTTGTGTCTTTGCGCCAATCCGCGGGAGCGGTTATTTGAAACTGCCCGTCCACGCTAAGAAATCGTTCTGGTTCTTTAGGCGTAGTATCGATGTTGGCTAAGGCCATAATAGTCAACACAAGCACCAAAACCGCGTAGACAGGGAAAGCAATCGTCATCACTATCGTTTTTTTTCTGCTAGTGGGAGGCAGGTCTTTCACTTTAACTACATAGGTATTGGCTGCCATATCGCCAATCCGTTGTTTCTTTCTTGTTGCAAGAACGCTAATGCCGGCAGGCAGTCCGCCAAACAGTACCGGATTAGTATCGACGAGGCGTAAAAGCGTTCTGATCAGTCCTTTGACGAAGCCAGGAGGTTGTCCATTTGCGTTTACCGCCTGAATTCGCAATGCGAATTTTCCTGCCGTGTATCCGGTTAAGCCTTCTAGCAGCAAATAATAACAGATGGCAATCAATAGCGGAGCAAGCACAAGCAACTGCGGAACTTCCTTGAATAAATAGGCAGCAGCGCCGGTTGTTAATGCGATGAGCAGGAAATCGATGATCGTAGCTGCCCATCTTCTAAAAAAGATAGACGAGCTGTAGGTCGAGCTGAGTTGCTCCATATTGCCCTTATTATCAAAGGCATATGGATTTACGTATGCATCATTCGCAGATGCGGTCGGAAATTTGTTCACTGGGATTTGTTCCATCAATTACACCTCATAAATAGTAAATGTAGTTAATTTTAAACATCCCATAATTCTCTTGTCAACCTTTATTTTCCTAATTATTAGGATGGAGAATATCCGTTTCACTATATATTTCCTTGATTAATATGGTTTTTAGTTGCTTGGTTGCGAAAAAAAAGGGACTGTTTACAAGGTCGAATATGACCTTTATAAACAGTCCCTTCTATCGTTGTTAGTCGAGCGGAGGCGTCGTTACGCCTTCGCGTTCCGCTTGTTTGCGGTGAGCGATGCGGCTGGCAGCCGATGCGGCAATCGCTCCGACGATATCGTCGAGGAACGTATGGCAATCCCCGTCCGACTTGTCGTTCAGCTTAACGAGAATGCCCGGCTTGAGCTTGTCGATATATCCAAAGTTCGTGAAGCCGATGCTGCCGTATACGTTGACGATCGACAACGCCAATATTTCGTCGCAGCCGTACAGTCCTTCGTCATGCTTGATCATATCCTGCAGCGGAGCCATCAGCTTGCCTTCTTCGGCAAGAATGTCCAACTGGATTCCCGTTAGTACGGCATTTTGCACCTCGCGCTTCGATAGGACGGCGTCAACGTGAACCATGCAATCCTCGGGCGTTAAGTCCGGGAAGTAATCCTTTTGCAGAAAATGAACGAGTTCGGCGATCGCTTCCTTCTTCACACCGCGTTTCAATAGCCATTCATTCGTCGCCTCGGCCACTTTGCGGCTGTTCAGGCTGTATTTCTCCGTATTGCTCATTCGTATATACCCCCTCAGAATTTGTGGACAAAACTGGTCTAAAACAGGGAAGGGCTCGTATACATAGTACTACAAATAAGGAGTTGTACAAAGCCGACAGGCAAAAAATGATTGGGGAGGAAAGGTTAATATGGTTCAAAAAAGTTGGATTCGTCGCACTGCGCTCACGGGTGTGTTGGTGCTGCCCATACTGACGGCGGGGTGCGGGCTGTTCTCGCAGGAGACAGGGAAATCGATTGATCCCCCGCAAGTTGAAGAGAATGCGAACGGCACAGACAACGGTCAGACGGGACAGGCTGATCCGCAGGGACAAGGTACGCATATGACTGTTTATTTGCAGGATCGGAACGGTTATTTGGCACCGGTATCGATTAGTACATCGCTTGCCGCGAACGAGGCGGCCGGACAGAGAGCGCTGGAGATGATGGTAGAGGACGGTACCTATGCTAATCTGCTGCCAGAAGAATTCCGCGCCATGATCCCGCAAGGCACTCAAATTAAGTCTTTCTCGGTGGACAAGGAAAACAAGCTTGCGCTGGTCGATTTCACCGAACCGTTCGCTAACTACAATCCGCAGGATGAGAGGGCGATCGTCGAAGCGATTACTTGGACGTTGACGGCAATTCCGGGAATTGAGAACGTCGAGCTCTCGCTTGAAGGCGAGAAGCTGTCCGAGATGCCTATGGATGCATTCCCGCTTGATCTGGCGCTTAATCGCGATATCGGTATCAACATCGAAACGGCTGATGGTGTGAACTATATGCAGTCAACGCCGGTTACGCTGTACTTCTCGGCTAAGACGCTCAGCGACGATCAATACTATGTACCGGTTACAAGGCTGATTAATAACGACAACGATATGCCGACTGCGGAAGCAGCCATGGAGCAATTAATCGCAGGTCCTCTTAATAAGAAGGAACTTACGAGCATCATCTTGCCAGAGGTTAAGGTAACGAGCGTCGAGACGAAGGACGACGTCGTTACGGTCGATCTGGAAGATGCAACGTACGAGGCGGGCCAACAGATGCCTTCCGAAATGCTGCAGGCCGTCGTTCTGTCCATCACGGAGAACACGGGGGCAGCCCAGGTTCAAATTCTAATCAACGGCGAAGCGAATGTCGTCGACGATCAGGAGAAATCCTATGTCACGCCGGTAGGCCGTCCAAACTACGTGAATGCCCTCAAATCTTAACACCGGTAAGAGTCGTGTAAAATAATCGCAAGACGGTACAGGAGGTTGCTCCTGTACCGTCTTTTTCTATTTCGAATAATGGTGAGCCATGCTACAATGGATGCATGAAGTAAACCGCTTAACCTAAAAATTCCACTTTTATTGATAGCGCTTACAGAATAGACGGTTACTGGCAGGAGGTTGTATATGCTTAAGCTTAACAACTGGTATTTCCGGTTGCTTGTATCTTATTTTCCGATTTTGGTGCTTACCGTATCGATGATCATCTTTTTGTCGTTCATCGCGGTCAATGAAATATCGCGCTCCGAGACGGCGAAGGCAGACAGCATAACGACTGGTTATGTAGTGGACAGCATCGAACGCGCCATCCGTGAAGTTGAGTTTAATGCGCTGAATGAAGCCGTGAAAAATAAGAGCTACACCGCGTATTTGAATGGCTCGTCCGATACAAACGACCGATACAATGTTGTCCATAGTTTGCGATCGCTTGTTGAGGATAGCGATTTGCTCGATTCCATCTATTTGTACAGGCAGTCCGATGACATCGTATTGACGTCAAGCGGGCAGACCGAGCTGGCGGATTTCGGAGACCGGGAGTTCATTTCCCGCGCGAAGGAAAACCGCAATTATACGGGATGGTCGGCATCCCGGGAGTACCGGGAATATGATCAGCTTAAGCCGGTCAGGGTCATCACCATGTATAAACAGACGCCGCTTCCATTCGGGAAGGACGGTATCCTTGTCATTAATATCGATTTGTATGTAGTCGATCAATTGATTGGAAGCATGACGAATCACCAATTTTCGTTCATGCGGATAACCGACGGTGCCGACCAGCGGATTTATCCCGCATACAATGGCGATGAAGAAGAGGCAGGCGGCAATGTATTGACGACGATCACCTCGAATTCACTTGGTTGGACCTTCGAGAGCGGCATCCAGGCTGGGCAATTGCTTGGCTGGGTATCCGTCGTTTCTTATGCATGGGTGATCATTGCGGTTTTAACATTTGCGGTCGCGATCATTTATATTATTTGGGTAACACGCCGCAACTATAAGCCGATCCGTCTTATGATGAATCGGATCCAGGCGCTCCAGCTGCGAAGCAGCGACGGGAAAGCGGTAAGGATGGATGACTTGACGGTTATTGACCGCGCGCTCGAGAACTTAATCGATCAGTCGCAAGACTATGAGAAGGGGCAGCGAGAAAGCGTTATGCTCCAGCGCAGGCAGCTGTTTAACGAGCTCATTAGCGGAGAACGAAGCCAGCAAACGATCGAGCGGATGCGTAAGCTGAACCTGCTTCCGAATGCCGGGCGGTATGCGGTTATGATCATTAGGCTGAACAGGTACGATGATTTTCAAACCGAGAACAGTCTTAACGAGCAAAATGTATTGAAATTCGCGCTTAGCAATGTCATGCAGGAACTTGCCTCGGGCGAAGGGTTGATGGGATGGGGGGAATGGACGGCACCGGACCGGATCGCTTTTGTGTTCGCCGTACCCGATACCGATGCTCCGATGCTGGAGCAGCTTCACACGACAGCTTCCGTTGCAAGGCAATGGGTAAGGGAGCACTTGCGCTTCATATTGTCTTTCGGAATCGGATCGATTGTAGACGACTGGAGCCGAATTGGACAATCGTACCGCGACGCCTTGTCCGGTATGGAATATCAATTGTCAATCGGCAAAAGCGCGATCACGTTCAGCGGCGATATTCCGAAGAACAATCAGCCAGGGATGTTTAATTATATGCAGATGTGCACGGACTGCGTGCAGGAAATCAGACAGACGAACGAGAACTGGCAGCCAACGCTCGAGCAATTATTCAAGCAACTGGAGACGGATACGCTGAGGGATGAAGATATTCATTCGCTGATGCAATTATTCGTGCAGATGCTGACCCGCGAGCTGAAGGATTTATCAGCTGCGTTGAACGAATGTTTGGAGGACGATAAGACGTCTGCCCTGCTTGACAAGCTAAAGGCTTCGTCGTCCCTGACCGAGATGAAAGAGCTGCTGCTCGATTATTTGTTGTATGTCTATGAGACGTATGTGGCGATGAGCGAAACGAAAAGCTACAAAACGATGATAACCGAGATGAGAGTTTATATTCAGGAAAACTTTGCGGATCCGGACTTGTCTCTCAAGCATTTGAGCGACCGGTTCCAAATATCGGGCAAGTATGCGAGCTATCTGTTCAAGCTGGAGTATGATATGAAGTTTGTCGATTTTCTTGTGCAGCTGCGGATGCAGCAGGCGGAGCGTTTGCTGGCCGAGACGGATGAGACGGTGCAAAGCATTGCGCTTCAGGTTGGTTATGCGAACTCGATTACGTTCGGGCGGGTATTCAAACGTATCATTGGCGTTACGCCGGGTGAATTCCGTAAGCTTAAGATGCGGCCCTCCGCCCTGACATAGTTGTCTAGGGAGTGAAGTTGTTAGTTTGTAATTATGATGAGTTGTTTACGGCAGCGGCAGTCCGAATAAGGAGCTACATTCGGACTGCCGCTGTATTTGTTTCCAATGATTATAGTTTATCGTCGGAATCCGCTTTATTACGGCCTTTTCGAACGCGTATGGAAAACGGTTTATGTAGGGAAAATAATCTATTCTAGTTGGATAAAGCCTTATACAACAAGGTTTTGGAGGAACGGTTTGCCACGCCGAAACTGGTTTATTGTCATTGATTTGCAAGTCGTGCCATACTGAGGCCACTTCCCAAACACGGGCCGCAAGCCACGATTGAAAGCGCGAACATTTCCGGGGGACAGGAAGCAAATTGATGGGGAAGAAAGAGGGGTTGGTATCAAATGGTAAAGGTTGCAAACGTAAAAAAGAAAGCCAGTACGCTCCTAGCACTCACACTCGCATCTACAATGATTCTAAGCGCATGCGGCAACAACAATGACAACAAAGGCAGCGAATCAACAGGGGGCGAAGGCGCCTCCGGCAAACCGGTAACGCTTAAGGTAGAAGTGTTCGACCGGGGCAATTCGCCTTCCGGATCGACCATTACGAAGAACTATCTAACAACCTACGCACAAGACAACTTCGGCACGCCGAACAACATCAACCTGGAATACGTACCAGTTCCGCGGTCGGAAGAGATTCAGAAGCTTAATGTACTGATGGCGAGCGGAAGCGACGTACCGGATATTGTATTCACGTATGATTCGCCAACCTTTTATCGTTACGCGCAGCAGGGCGGTCTGACCGAGCTCGGCGAGCTTCTCGATCAGTACGGTCCTAACCTGAAGAAATTTCTGGGTGAAGACACGATTGCTTACGGCCAATACGACGGCAAACAGTATGCGCTCCCGGCAAAGCGTGCGCATCTAGGCAAATACTCGTCGTTCATTCGTCAGGACTGGCTCGACAAGCTCAACCTTCCAGTGCCGCAAACAACAGATGAACTATACAGCACGTTAAAAGCGTTCAAGGAAAAAGACCCGGGTCAAACGGGGGGCAAAGTAATCCCGCTTGGTATGGCGCTTGCTTCGGCGCAATACGAACCGCTCATATGGTCGTTTATTCAGCCAACGACAGAAGAGCAGCGCTACACGTTGACGCAGCAGCTTGGCTCGAATGATTATCCTACGCTGCTTCCGGGGTTCAAGGATGCTTTGCAATTCATGAACAAGCTCTATAACGAAGGTCTGATGAGCACCGACTTCAGCCTTGATGAGGATAAGAAAAAGCTGGGTGAAGATGCGGCTAAAGGCTTGGTCGGGTTCTTCAGCGAAGACGATATGAACCCGTTCTATGCGGACGGCCTATACGCTACGCTTCAGAAGAACATTCCGGATGCGAAGCTCTCCTCGGTTGATGTGTACTCGAACTCAGAGGGTAAACATCCGAAACCGGAATATGCGCCGGTAGGTCTCTACCTGATGATTCCAAAAAGCAGCAAGAACGCCGTAGAAGCAATCAAATACTTGGATTGGATGGCTTCCGGCGACAACCTGCTGAACATGCAAAACGGTGTGGAAGGCGAGAACTACACGCTTCAAGACGGCGTTCCGGTTTCAAAAGCCGATGCTACCGAAGAAGCGAAAAACCGTATCTACAACTTTGGCGACATGGCCATCATCTCGAACGGCAAGCAGCTTGGCGAGACAGAGAAAAACGTTGAGGCTTACGTATTCGGCATGCCGGAACAATTCCGCGATGAGACGCGTAAGGCGTTAACGATCTCTAGAAGCGATACGATCAAGCCTGTCCAGTTCGATCGTCCGATTGAGTCACAGAGTAAATACGGTACGGCGCTGCGCGATAAGTTCCACGAAATGATCGTCAAAACAACGATGGTGAAGCCGGACCAATTCGAGAGCACGTTCGAAGCGATGTTGAAAGACTACATGGCGGGCGGCGGTCAAGCGATCTTGGATGAACGCACAAAAGCTTATGAGGCTATGAAATAAGCGTAAGCGACGACATCAAGCAGCTCGGAGACGAAAAGCCACGCGTGGCTCCCGTCTCCGGGCAACACCGTAAAGAGATAGGAGTGGATTGCATTGAACGCGATCGCGTATTTACGTAGATATTGGCAATTGTATGCGTTGCTCGTTTTACCGGTCAGTTACTTCATTATTTTCAAATATGGACCGATGTACGGCATTATTATCGCGTTTAAAGATTTTAACTTTTTCCAGGGCATTAACGGAAGCGAATGGATCGGGTTCGACGCTTTCAAGGAAGTATTCGCGATGTCGGACTTTTACAAGACGCTGCGCAATACATTGATGCTTAATGGCTTGGATTTACTCGTATCGTTCCCGGCCCCTCTACTCTTGGCTATTATGCTCTATGAGCTGAATATCATCTGGTTCAAGAAGCTATCGCAAACGATCTTGTACATTCCGCATTTCATTTCATGGGTTATCATCGGCGGAATCGTCTACCAAGTGTTCGGTACGCAGTCCGGCATGATCAACAACATCATCACCTCATTAGGCTTCGACGCCATTCCTTTTCTGACGAATAAGAGCGATTGGCTCATTACGTATTTGGTCGTTGGCGTGTGGCAGAGCGCAGGCTGGGGAACGATCATTTATTTGGCGGCGTTAACCGGCATCAACCGGGAATTGTTCGAAGCGGCCGACGTTGACGGCGCGGGTCGACTGAGAAAGATTTGGAGCATTACGCTGCCATCCCTGAAGCCAACGATCGTTACGCTGCTCATTATCAATGTGGGCCACATGATTGCGATCGGATTTGAACGACCTTACATCATCGGCAATACGGCCGTTCGGGATTATTCGGATGTGCTCAGCACCTTTGTATACCGCATCGGCATCGAATCCGGCCAATATACGCTTGCTACGGTTGTCGGCTTGTTCCAAGCAGTTGTCGGACTTGTCTTCGTACTAGGCGCTAACTATTTTTCCAAAAAATTGGCGGACCAAAGCATTCTATAACAACAAAACAACCTTCTGTTCTCGAAAATTGGAAAGGAGCGATAGACATGAGGGATCGACAAGCAAGCCGATCATTCGATGTTATCAATGTGATCGCTATAATATTTTTCGTGCTGCTGTGTCTGGCTCCATTTCTTCATATACTGGCTATCTCCTTAAGCTCGTCGCGTGCCATTATGTCGGGCGAGGTCAGCCTTATTCCAGTCGAATTTAATTGGAGTTCCTACAAGCAGGTATTCTCCGACGTGTCGATGATCCGCTCGCTTGGATTTACGATCATGATGACGCTGCTGTTCACCGTGTTATGCATGCTGATGACGATCGCGGCGGCTTATCCGCTTGCCAAGACGAAGCTCAAGGGACGCAAGATCGTCATGTTCATTATCGTCATTACGATGTTTTTCAGCGGCGGGATCATTCCTGAATATATGCTTGTGCGCAACTTGAACTTGCTTGACTCGATCTGGGCGCTTGTGCTGCCMGGGCTAATCAGCCCGTTCTACTTGATCATACTTATTACGTTCATGCAAAATATTCCCGATTCGCTGGAAGAATCCGCAGAGATCGATGGCAGCTCGTACTTCCGCACCTTGGTCAGCATTATCGTGCCGCTGTCGCTGCCTGTTATCGCAACGTTAAGCCTGTTCTACGGCGTCGGCCGTTGGAACGGATTTACCGATACGCTTATGTACATTACAAGTCCAGAGATGTATCCGCTGCAGTTGAAGCTCTATCAGCTTGTGCAGAACAACATGGTTAGCGAGCTCATGCAAATGGAAGGGGCAAGCGGGCAGTCCATGCTTCAGCCGGAAAGCTTGAAAGCAGCGAGCGTCATCTTCGCAACCGTGCCGATCTTGCTCGTCTATCCGTGGCTGCAGCGGTATTTCGTCAGCGGGGTGATGCTTGGAGCGGTGAAAGGTTAACGTACAGATCAGCAGGCATATTCACCGGTTCACGCCATTGCTCCAGCTCGTTCCCTACGAGCTGGAGAAGCGTGAGCCATTGTTCGTTTTCATGTGAAGAAGGAGGAAGAGGACGATGTACAAGAAGTTGGTTGCCGTCAACGATGGCTGGGTCAGGCAAGGAATGGACAATCAAATAATGGACAGCGGCAGCCGCTTTTATGGCGGAGTTGCCGATCATGACAACGGCATCGCTTGGGCGACCCATACGGGAACGACGGCGGTTATGTCGATATGGGCATGTGCGCTTGTATGCGAAGATTCGCGTTATTATCATGACGAGCTGCTGCGGGAGCGTCTGGAGCTTGCTGCGGCGTTTATCGTTCGCGCGCAGCACGAGGACGGAAGCATATCGCCCGGCTGGACGAATATGCATTCTCCGCCGGATACCGCATTTGCGGTCGTCGGTCTTGCCCAGCAGCTAGAATTGTTGGAGAGGCATGATTGGTCGGCGCTGGAGGGCATTCGCGTCAACCTACGAACATTCCTGCAACGCTCGGCACAGGCGCTGCTGACAGGCGGTTGCCATACGCCGAACCATCGGTGGGTGCTGACGGCGGCGCTTGGCTTCGTGCACAGGCTGACCGGCAATGAGAAGCTAATCGCGCGCGCCGATCAATGGCTGGCCGAAGGGATCGACTGCACGGAGGACGGAGAATGGACGGAGCGAAGCAATGGCATCTACAACGGCGTAAGCGACATTATGCTGTTCCATACGGCGGAGCTGCTTGGGAGGCCTGAGCTGCTTGCGCCGGTGCGTCGCAACTTGAGGATGATGGCTTATCTGATTCATCCCGACGGGGAAGTCGTCACCGATTACTCCGGTCGGCAGGACTTCGGGCATAAATTCGATATGTCGAGTTACTTTCAAGTATCCAGCATTATGGCGCATCGCGATCAGGATCCGTTGTTTGCCGCCATCGCAGCGCTCGGAGGAGAAGCATTGGACCGCCCGGACGCGAGTTCGAACAACGGTTTTATCGGATATTTGCTATATCCGGAGCTGCAAAAGTCCTCTGTCGAACGGGGCAGTCTGCCAGACCATTATCGGGTCGTTATTAACGGACAGTTTCCTCGGGCTCGCTATTTAAGCGGGATGGATGCCGCGGGTCACGGCGGCAAAATTTATCATAGCCGCCTTCATCCCGAGTTCGGCGCTCCCGTTGCCCGGCAGCGGGAAGGCAAGACGAGCGTTACGGTCATGACGGAAACCAATTCGTTCTTCGCGCTTCGGCATGGTGACGCGCGTCTGCTTGGCGTGCAGGTCAGCAGCTCGTTCGAGCCGGGTTTCATTAAGATGAACGAGCTTGCGCAGCTTGAATCCGGCTACTTGTTGTCGGGGACCGAAACGAAAGGTTATTACGGTCCGATTGCAGGCGATCGCTTGCCCGTTACGGCCAGCGGTCCGGTCAGCCCTTGGTATTTGCTGCCGCATCAGCTGCGCGAAGTAACCCATTTGCAGGAGCATCATGTGCAAATCGAGCTGACGGAATCGCAAGACGGCTGGCAACTGCGCGTTAGATGCGATAAGCCGGACGTGCTCTTGAACCAGATTTCTTTCGTGTTCGGGAAGGATGGGGCGTTTGCAGGCGGTGAGTTGGCTCCCGCCGAGACGGGGACGCAATTTTGGAAGGAAGGCACAGTGCGGTATACGGCAGGCAACGAGTGGATTGAGGTGGATGGCGGAGCGCATGAGCATAGGGCCCGTTCGATTCGCGGGGCTTCTTTCCCGGCAGACTGTCAGACGCTCGTCGTTAACGTGCTGACACCGTATGACAAAACGTTCGATATTCGGCTTTCGCCAGCGAGATAATCATTGAAAGCGATCTCCATAGCGCGCATAATGGAAATGAAAGCGATAACAAGCGAATGGAGAACGTTGTCATGAAAGCGACCATATATGATGTTGCCAAAGAAGCAGGTGTATCCATTGCTACCGTATCTCTTGTCATCAACGGCAAGGGCAAGATCAGCAAACAACGCCGTGAGGAAATTAGGAGCATTATGGTGCGCATGGGCTATAAGCCTAGCATGATCGCTTCTGCGCTTACGGGCAAGAAGACATATGCGCTTGGCTTGTTAGTACCGGATATCTCTAATCCCTTCTTTGCCGAAATCGCGAGGGCGGTCGAGGATGAAGGACAGCGTCATGGCTACAGCGTCTTTATATGCAGCACGGATAATAAGGACGAGAAGGTAGGGCACTATGCCGATCTGCTGCAGCAAAAAAACGTGGACGGGGTAATTATCGGCACAGGCATCAAGGAGCTGTCGGTGCTGGAACCGCTGCTGAACGGCGGCGTACCGATTACGTTTCTTGCCCGTGAATTTCCTTCCGTTGAGGTGCCGTCCGTCGTTGTAAACGATTATGAGGGCGGATTTGCAGCGGCGGAACATTTGATTGCGCTTGGCCACCGCCGTCTTGCCGTATTAGCCGAACAGGATTCGATCAGCAGCAGCAGGGAAAGAGTGCGAGGATTCAGGCAAGCTGCTGAAGCCATGGGCCTGTCTCTCGATCCGGCGCTTGTGCTGAGCAGCAGCGTCAATGAAGGCAAGACAAAGGCGATGGAGCTGTTGCAACGACATGATCGTCCTACCGCCGTCTTCTGCTGCAACGACTTGCTTGCGATCGGCGCTCTCCGGGCTGCCAAGGAAATAGGTCTTCGCATTCCGCAGGATTGCTCGATTATCGGGTTCGACGATACGGTGCTCGCTTCCGTTACGGATCCGCCGCTTACAACGGTTGCCCAGCCTATCGAACAGATGGGGAAGATCGCCGTACAGCTTCTGGTCCGAAATATCGGGCAGCGAGGTGAGCTTCCCGAGCGAATCGTGCTCCGTCCTGAATTATCGGTTCGACATTCGACGATGGCCCCCTGAGATGTTTACTCTTGATTGAACCCAGCTATTCGCTATATAGGCGGATAGCTGGGGTTTTTGTTTTATATATAAGAAGTTCCGACCTCTTACTGAGATTACGTTTTGCCTGTATTTCATACAGTCTAATCGATCCCAATCGCTATTAAGTGACTTTTGAGTGGAAAACATACAGGCAAAACGGGCATTTTAGCCCTCAGCAAGATGACGTAAAATTGTTTGTGTACCAAGATTTGTAGCCTTGTCGGACAACAAAAAAGTAGGGTATCCTCGGGGTTGCTGAAGCCACCAGAGAAAGGACCCTAC
>NZ_JBFRGE010000027.1:0-79913 GCF_052115185.1 Paenibacillus sp. 2TAB19
GCTCCGCTTGGAGCGTATTGAACAATTGAAAAAAGATAAATATACATTAGACKAGATTAAAGTAAATCTAAAGACCTGGAGCAAAGTAACGCCTGAAGAGCATGTATCGCAGCGGCTCACCGACTTGCAGCATCAATTAAGCCAACTGGAGCGTCAAGTGAAGGAATTGGAGCCCGATATTAAGAAGCTTAAGCCTAAGCAAGCCAATCAGCTCTATACTCGTCTCGTCCCTCAGACCGCCGCGTGCATCGAGGCGCTTATGCTGCTCATTAATAAAGGACCTTTCATGTAATTCCGAAATCCAAGCTTGCTTGCGCCGATGTCAGTCACCTATGGAGGAATGCATCTATGCTGCTATTTCACCCGATGGATTCAGTCATCCTAATCGCTTTAGCRGTCAGCATCTGGGCTCAATTCCGTGTTAAGGCCACGTTCAACAAATGGTCGCGCATACCTGCCGCGAGAGGCCTCACCGGCTACGAGGCGGCTAGACTGCTGCTCGACAGTAACGGACTGTCGAGTGTTCCTATAGAGCCTGTCAGGGGCTCCCTGACCGACCATTACGATCCGGTACATCGTATTGTACGTTTATCGGAGCCCGTCTATTACGAAAGATCCATATCCGCCGTTTCCGTCGCTTGTCATGAAATCGGACATGCCATTCAACATTCCGTTCATTACCCCATGCTTGTTATCCGTCATCGCATCTTCCCAGTCGTTAACTTCGCATCCGGCACAGCTCCGTTCCTGTTTCTGGCAGGACTATTGTTCACCGCCCCTACTCTTATTGGTATCGGTATTGCTTTCTTCTCGGTTGCCGTTGCTTTCCAGCTCATTACGCTGCCAGTCGAGTTCAATGCCAGCAGCCGAGCGCGCGATCTAATGATTGCAGAGGGCATCATTACGAACGAAGAGGAACGCGGTACAGCTAAGGTGCTGAACGCGGCGGCGCTTACTTATGTAGCGGCAGCGCTTATCTCCTTACTGGAGCTGCTCAAATATATTATGATCTTCACATCTAGGCGCGATGAATAACAAAAAAGGCTTCCTAGGGCAACAAGCAACCCAGGAAGCCTTTCCTATATGATTAGGAATTGTTCTTGCGATCATTAAAATACCGAATAAGAAAGCCATGAAATACTTTGGCAACAAGCGGAAGCTTCTCATTCGAACGGCGAATAAGTCCAATTGTCCTCGTCACCTGCGGGTGGCTGATCCGCACCTTAGCCGGTTGAAGCGGTCCTGTATAATGGAGCGCCAATTCAGGCAGCAAGCTTACTCCCATACCGGCGGCGACGAGCCCGCGAATCGTATCCGTCTCTTCGCCTTCGAACCCGATATTCGGCGTGAATCCAGCCTGCTGGCACGCTTCCCATACAATCGGCCGAAGGGAATAACCTTCACTGAACAGCACGAATGTCTCATGCTCCAGCTGTTTAAGCTCGATTGCCGGTTCATCCGACAGCGGGTGACCCGGAGGCAGAATAGCGTACAGTTCCTCTGTCAGCAACACCTCGCCGCATACGAATTCATGATCGTCAGGAAATGGCGATATAAAGGCCAAATCAATCTCTCCCTTGATCATATCGCGAATGAGTGACGGATACATTCCTTGCTTGAAGCGAAACTTCACGTTCGGATACAGCTTGCGGAATGCCGCAACGACCTGTGGAATCAAAGAAATGCCCAAGCTATGCGGAAAACCAAGCCTGATCTCACCTTTCTCCGGATCCAGAAACTCATGAATTTCCACAACCGCCCGTTCCAAATCGACGAGTATCGCTTCAGCACGCTTTAGAAATAACTGGCCGACCTGGGTCAACTGCAGATTTCTGCCTTTCTGAACGAACAGCTTGACCCCAAGCTCCTCTTCCAGCTGGTGGATTTGACGGCTAACAGCCGATTGCGCAACGTGCAGTTCTTCCGCCGCTTGCGTTACATGTTCTTTTTTTGCTACTTTTACAAAATAATAAAGCTGACGAAGTTCCATCTAGGTTTTTCTCTCTCCTGTCAAGGACCTTTAATTTGATTGTTGTCCTTCCTACACTCCTCTTACCTATCACCCAACGCGCTTCTTGCGCAGCATGCTGCGGTCGAACAAATTGTAGAGAAGAAACCCCGTTACTCCTCCGCCAACATGCCCCCAAAGATCAACCCTTGGGATGAGGAACGAATAGATGACCCCAAATATAAGTATCATGTAGACCGTCTTCCTTGAGCTTTCATCCATCCTTGCTCTTCGGAATAACGATAAATATAGAAACGCACCGAACACGCCATAAATCGCACCTGATGCCCCTACCGCAATATGTGCGCCATYATTCTGCAACGCGTGCACCCAAGCACTCATGACGTCGCCTCCAATACCGCATAGAAGATAGAAAAAGATGTACCTCGACGATCGAAGCAGTCTTTCAAGCGGCGGAGCGAAGATGAGCAGCGAAAACATATTGTAGAGCAAATGCTCTACACCTGAATGCATGAACATGGAGGTCAAATATCGCCAAGGCTCTTGCATACCATACGGATCAACCCCAGGTATGGTTACAAACGCTCCATAATCATAGGCATGGCTTGCATTGTTCGGATTGCCATTGATTGCGATGACAATAAAATACAAGATATTAAGCGCAATAATCGTTGCCGTAACCGGAAATTGCTTCAAGTACTCGCGAAAACTCTCATACCGCAAAAAAATCATTATTTCAGCCCCTTTTTTCCATCCATGAATTGGACAATGTTGTTTCATTACGATTATAATGAATTTGGTATTGACCATTCAAATCGAGGAGGACATTACACATGTCACAGGAACGTACAGGCGTTGCAACATTCAAGGGCAACCCAATTACACTTATCGGCCCGGAACTTAAAGTTGGAGACAAAGCTCCAGACTTCTCCATTAACAAAAACTTGGTTGAAAATGCATCGCTTGCTGACTACGCAGGCAAAGTAAAGCTAATCAGCGTTGTTCCTTCGATCGACACAGGCGTATGCGATGCACAGACGCGCCGCTTCAATGTTGAAGCAGCTTCCTTGGGCGAGAACGTCGCTATTCTAACGGTAAGCGTAGACTTGCCATTCGCTCAGTCGCGCTGGTGCGGCGCGTCCGGCGTTGACAAAGTCGTTCTGCTCTCGGACTACAAAGCGCACAGCTTCGGCGAAGCTTACGGCGTATACATTAAAGAATTGGGTCTCGATATGCGTTCGATCTTCGTAATCGATGCGAACGATACGATCCAATATGTTGAGTACTTGCCAGAAATGACAGAGCACCCGAACTACGAGCAAGCGATTAGCGCTGTCAAAGCCCTTCTATAAGACAAGCGATATTCATCCATAACGCAATAGGCGCATGACCGCAAACAAAGCGAGTGAAGGACATCCTTCCTCGCTTTGTTTTTGATTTTTTAATTAAAACATGTATGTTCGTTAGCTTGATACTTTGAACGCCGAAAGTTTTTTGTCCAGCGTCCGATAGAGGTCTATAATAACCCTATAATTCGATCCGAGGTCGCCCAGCGAGCCGCGCGATGCCGAATAGATGTCGACAGCCGAGGTAAGCGGATTAACGCTGATGACGGAAACGGTAATGTCCATCGTTCTGCCGAATGCTGTACGCTTCTCCAGTACGATCTCTCCTACAGATTGCACCTCATGTAATACCTTGTAGCCCTGCATCTTCTTAAGAGTCGATATAACTTCCTCCCAAGCCTTCTCCTTCGAGAGCTTGTAGAAATGAGATTTCAGCATTGGATCCTTGGCTCTGTCGCCTGTCTGTTCATGACTGCGCAGCAGCCCGATAAAGGTCCGCTTCAACAACAACGATCTCCCCCTCCGAAATCTATGTACATTACTCTCTATGATACCATGATTTGTCCCGAGCGTAAACGGCAGACGCCGTCATTGCGGCGTTAGCTTACGTTTCGCTGAGAATTCTAAGCCAATAATAACGAGGCATCCGTTATTAACTTAGAATTTAAGCGTAAACGATATACGCTATGCTCGCTGGCATTTACTCATGTTTCGTATGAAAAAAGAGCATTCACCGGATCTCTCCGGCAAAAGCTCCCTTTGGTTGAATAAGAAACCCGCCTATGCCGTCCGACTTACATGTTTCTGAACCCTGCTCTCGCAGGTGGGTGTCCGCAGAAACGCTTTTGAGATCCCCTTTCGAGGGCTTGTCAGCCGCGTTCCAATCTAGGTCTCCCGTGAAACAGCCATTGGTTCAAAACAACGAAAAGCCGAAACGAACATCGCAGGATGTATTGTTATTATAGACGTATGCGATGCAAAAGTAAACGCTGACAGGTTGTTATTTGTTGGAGTTGTCCGAATCATGCTTAATCAGATCGACTCGATCAAGTTCTGCCGCTTCCTCTGCCGCTTCTTCCTCAGCAAGCCTTGCTTTCTCGGCTTGGTCTTGGAGCTTCTGGTAAATCAAGTTGAAGTTCCAATACGATAAGTACGCGATGATGCTCCCCATGAAGAACGGAATAAGAAACGTAAATCTCGTGCTGAAGTACAGGACAGCTCCGGCCATAATCGCCGTGGACAAGGAACGGAATGGTCTTCCGATCGTGATCAATACGGCGTTCTTCAGCAATTGAAACGTTTTCATATGATAATGGACGAGCATCGAGAAGAAGTTGAACAGCGATAYGACGAGCAAAATAAGAAATGCGACGAAAATGTACGACAATAGATTTAATTGTTCGCGGTACACGATAAAATCGACAATCATAATAGTGAGCAGCAGCGTATAGATAATACCGCCCAACATACTCTGCTTGTAATTTTCCTTATAGCTGCGGAAATAGGTTTTGAACAACGCAACATCCACTTCACCCGTAACCCACTTACGCGCGACGGCGAACATCGCTGCAGTAGCAGGGAACAACGTGAACGGCGCAACGACAGCCATGAATATAAGTGTCATATACACTTGGCTAAGCATTTCGGCTTCCGTACCCGTTCCAGCAATAAGGAGTGTCCAGGCAAAAAACACAAATGGTATTGAGCAGACCAACCATAATACATTAATTACCGCTAAACGCATAATCCATTCGGAGATTCGGTAAAATCCCCCCATTAGTCCTCTTGGTTCCATTTGATCTGCCTCCAGATAAGTCCATTCTTAAGAATGCAAGGTGAAACGGCTAACTCGTCCTATAAAGCGACGTAAAGCAACGTTTCGCGAAATAAAAAACCAGGGAAACCCGAATGCCCGCCGGGCATAACGGACTTCCCCGGTTTCATTGACCGCGAAGCGCTGGCTGCCTTTGTCTTAGCGCAGCTCATAGCTTAGACACAATTAATTGTTGACGAAACCTTCGCTGCTGCTCTTCGGACGACGGCTGTCGCTGCGGCCTTCACTGCTGCGCTTGCCGCCATAACCGCCGCTTCCGCCACGGCTCTCATAACCGCCGCGCGAGCTGCTGCTACCGCTGCTGCTTCCAGCGCTGCTGCGTCTGTCATCGCGTCCGCGATAACCGCCGCCGCTGCTTCCGCCTGTACCGCCGCTACGGTTGCCGCCATAAGAGGAGGAGGAGCCGCTGCGATTGAATGGACGGCCGTTGGAACGAACATCCGGTCTACGCTTCTTAGCGCGAAGCGGTTCTTCCGGCGTCAATTCGATATCGACGTTCTTCTTCTCGCCAGTCAGCAATTTAATTGCAGCTGCAAGCAGGTGAACCGAATCGTATTGCTCAAGAAGTTGGATCGAGATGGCTTTGTACTCATTGAAATCATCGTTGTTGATGATATCGAGCAAACGCTCCGCTGTTACGCGTTGCTTGCCTTCGATTGCTTCTGCAATGCTAGGAAGCGGCTTGCGGTTCATCTTCTGACGAGTGATTTTCTCGATGAAGTGAAGGTGATCCGTCTCGCGCGGCGTTACGAACGACCATGCTGTTCCTTCTTTGCCTGCGCGGCCAGTACGGCCGATACGGTGAACATAGCTCTCCGGATCTTGCGGAAGGTCAAAGTTGATTACATGCGTTACGCCGGATACGTCGAGACCGCGTGCCGCAACGTCTGTTGCAACAAGTACGTCAATGCTTCCGTCACGGAACTTACGCATAACGCTGTCACGTTGGTTCTGCGACAAGTCGCCATGCAAGCCGTCAGCGGAATAGCCACGCTTCTGAAGCGCTTCGCTCAGCTCATCTACCCGGCGTTTCGTACGGCCGAAGATGATGGCAAGCTCAGGCGATTCCATATCGAGCAGGCGGCTAAGCGCTTCGAACTTTTGACGCTCGTGCACTTCAATGTAAGCTTGCTCGATCGATGGAGCCGTAATTTGTTTCGGGATTACCGAGACATGCTCCGGATTCTTCAGAAATTGTTGTGCAAGCTTCTGGATGTTAGCCGGCATTGTTGCCGAGAACAACATCGTATGACGCTCTTCCGGTACTTGCTTCAGGATCGACTGAATGTCTTCCATGAAGCCCATGTCCAGCATTTCGTCCGCTTCGTCCAAAATAACCGTTTGAACGTCTTCGAGACGAATCGTCTTGCGGTTGATATGGTCGAGCAAACGTCCCGGCGTACCGATAATGATTTGTGGCTTCTTCTTCAATGCACGGATTTGGCGACCGATTTCTTGACCGCCGTAAATCGGCAATGAGCGAAGACCTTTGTATCGAGTCAACTTCCCGATCTCGTCAGCCACCTGAATAGCGAGTTCACGGGTTGGCGTCATTATTAATGCGACAATGCGTTCCTCGCTTGTCGGAATTTTGTTAATGAGCGGTATTCCGAATGCCGCTGTCTTCCCTGTTCCTGTTTGTGCTTGGCCGATAAGATCGGTTCCTGCCAGTGCGATAGGGATCGCTTTGTCTTGAATCGGGGTTGATTCCTCAAATCCAAGTTCAGTAATTGCTTGCAACACCTTAGGTTCCAAGCCAAATTCAGCAAATGTTTTCAAACTTTTCTCAAACTCCTTCTATCTACAGCCTACTTAAGAATATCCAAATCATTATAGCACAGAAACAATTGTGAATACCAGTAAACCAATTAAAGCCATACTACATACGACAAAAAACGGCTTGTCTAGTCTGTTTCAAGGGAGGCGTCCTGACTTGAATCGTCAAATTTTGCAGCATCTATACAACGTTCCAGTCATGACGATCGGAGCGCTGCTCGTTGCAGCAGGCTTCAACTTATTCCTTATTCCGCATCAACTGCTAAGCGGCGGTTTATCTGGCATATCCATGATGATCGGCTACCTTACCGGAGGCAATATCGGCTTGTTATACTTCTTGCTCAATCTGCCCGTACTGCTTTGGGGTTGGTTCGCTGTCGGCCACCGATTTATCATTTGGAGCATTTATATGGTCATTGCGTCTACCTTGTTCCTCCAAATCTTGCCTGTAGTCAAAATCGCCGAAGATATCGTGCTTGGCTCCGTCTTCGGAGGCATTATCGTCGGATTCGGGAGCGGACTTTCGCTTCGTTACGGCGGATCGTCCGGCGGGTTCGACATTATCGCTTCGATCGTAACGCGGAGACGGGACTTTCCGGTTGGCATGATCATATTCGTACTCAATAGCCTCGTCATCGCCATCCTGGTTTTTTTCACAAAAAATTGGGATTTAGCTCTATACTCGCTCGTATCCATCTATACGGCAGGCAAGATTGTCGACATCATCCACGTTCGTCACATTAAAGTTACCGCCTTTATTATTACGACGAAAACCGAGGAGCTTCTGGCGAGACTGCTGACCCATCCTCGCGGAATTACCATTATTAAGACGAAAGGAGCTTACTCTGCGGCTGAGCGCGATATGCTGATGACCGTCAGAACAAGGTACGAATTGTCTGATCTAAGCAAAACCATACGTTCCATCGACCCGCATGCTTTCATTAACATAGTGGAAACCGTAGGCGTAATCGGCGACTTCTCCAAGCCGAAGGATTAAGTATATACGCGAATATGGATTTTATGGAGTATCCCTATGTTTTTGAAAATGATCCTGCTATAATGTGTGTAACCCGTAGTTTAGGTTTCTTTTCCCATAGGATTTCCCCTATCTTTGAACAATCGATCGACGAAAGGGTGATGCTAAGGTGGATTTGGAAACGGTAAAACTGTCTCAAATTGTGGAGAAGCTTGCACCTGAGCTTAGTCCTTTTCTCACGGAACGCGAGATGGACATCAGCATTGTGCTGCGGGACGGACTTGCTGTACTTGAGCCGTCAGACGCGATGGAAATCGTGCAACACAGTATTTGCGAGCATCAAAGAGAAGCTTTCCTGCAATGACAATACGGGATATACAGATTACCCATGCGCCTGTCGAGAACGCTCTCGGCAGGTTTTTTTGTCTTATTAGGAAAATAAATGATGACCCAGCCGCGGAATCTGCTTTATAATTTGGGTACAGAAGAGCTAACGGGGAGAGAACATAGTGGATATCATTCTATCAACTTTACTGCTGCTGTACAATTTGCTAACCGGCTCCGGCGAAGAAAGCATGGCGGCTAAGCAGCTCGCCGCCGCATACATAAACGCTGCCGCAGGTCAGACGATTATACAACCCGACTCTCCCGGCCTAAGCGGGCTTCCCGGCGGAACAGGCGGCATCGCAGCCGTGAAACAAGATCCGCAGCCTGAGGCGCCGGCCATTAAGGGCATTTACGTAACCGCGCACAGCGCAGGCGGAGCACGAATGGAGTCGCTGATTAAGCTTGTCGACAGCACCGAGCTTAACAGCATGGTCATCGACATTAAGGACGATAACGGCTATATTACCTATCCGACAACAACCCCCGAGCTGCTCGAGGTTGGAACCCCTCAGCGGTTCATCGGCAATATCGGAAATTTAATGGCAAGCCTGAAGAAACATGAAATTTATCCGATTGCCCGGATCGTTGTGTTCAAGGATACGGTGCTCGCCCGCAAGAAGCCAGAGCTGTCATTCCTCCACCAGGACGGAACAATATGGAAAAATAATAAAGGCGAGAGCTTCGTGAATCCTTACCGCAAGGAAGTGTGGGACTACAACGTTACGGTCGCCAAGGAAGCGGCCCGACTCGGCTTCAAGGAAATACAGTTCGATTATGTGCGTTTCCCTGAAGGCTTCGATAAGAAGGCGGATTCACTCACCTTTACGAAGTCGGAACTTAGCCGCGTTGACGCAGTCGCCGGCTTCGTCAAATACGCAAGAGAACAGCTCGAGCCGCTCGGCGTTCGCGTATCGGTCGATATCTTCGGGTATGCGGCCTCCGTATCGGCAGCGGAAGGAATCGGACAAGACTTCGTGAAAATATCGAATGACGTGCATGTCATCTCGCCGATGATCTACCCGAGCCATTACAGTACAGGCTGGTTCAAGCAGAAGTATCCCGATCTAAGCCCCTACGCCGTTATCAAGGGCGCTATGGAGGATACGCATAAGAAGCTTGAAGGCACGGCGGAGCTGAAACCGATCATTCGGCCATGGATTCAAGACTTCACTGCTAGCTGGCTCGGCAAAGGCCAATTCATGAAATATGGCAAAGCGGAGGTCGAAGCGCAAATCAAGGCATTGCACGACTCGAACGTTAACGAGTACCTGCTGTGGAATGCAGGCAATAAGTATTCGCCGAACGTCGATTACAAATGAACCAAACCAAAAAGGCTGCACTCTTCATCCTCCGGATGTTGAGTGCAGCCTTTTATGCTGTGTGAACAAAGCTCTTATTGCGATAGACGAAGCGCCAGCTCGTACATGTCCATGTTGAAAGGCTTCTTGGAATTGACGACAGTATCGATGTCTGTCGTCACAAGCTCGCCGCGAACGACGCCGCATGCTTTGCCAGATATGCCAGCCATCAGCTGGCTAACGGCAAAGTCGCCTAAGCGGCTTGCAAGAATACGATCAACAGCGGTTGGCGTGCCGCCGCGCTGAATATGTCCAAGTACCGTAACACGGGGCTCGATGCCGCAACAATCGGTAATTTTCTGCGACACGTCCTCCCCTTTGCCAGCGCCTTCCGCAACAACGATAATACTGTGGCGTTTGCCTTTGGCAAAGTTTGTTTTCATACGATCTGCAACCTCGTTCAGATCGAACGGAACTTCAGGAACAAGAATCGTCTCCGCACCGCTAGCAAGACCAGCGTGCAAAGCAATATCGCCGCAATGGCGTCCCATAACCTCGACAATCGATGAACGCTCGTGCGAAGACATCGTATCGCGGATTTTGTTAATAGCATCGACAACGATGCTTACAGCCGTATCGAAACCAATCGTCATATCCGTGAACGGAATGTCATTATCGATCGTTCCCGGCAAACCCATCGTCTTAATGCCGAGCTTGCTCAGCTTGTTCGCGCCTTGGTATGAGCCGTCTCCGCCGATAACGACAAGACCGTCAATTCCTCTTGCCCGAAGCACTTCCGCGCCGCGTTGCTGACCTTCCGCCGTCATAAACTCCTTGCAGCGAGCCGTTTGCAGAATCGTGCCGCCGCGTTGAATAATATCGCCTACGCTGCGTAAATCCATTTGGCGCAAATCGTCGTTAAGCAACCCTTGGTAACCCCGTTGTACACCGTATACGTCTAGCCCATGGAACAGCGCGCTCCGCACGACAGCACGGACAGCCGCGTTCATTCCTTGAGAATCTCCTCCACTTGTCAGTACAGCGATTGATTTGACTGCAGACATGTTTCATTCCTCCACTTTCACTGTGTAATTGTATTGGTTATAATATCAAGCTTGTTTTTTCCTAATCCAAATGCTGTTGACAAGGAAAAACAGGCGTGTAAGCGGACTGTTCTTCATTAGCCTGCGCGAGATGTCTCTCACCGGCGGCTGATGCCGCACCTTCGGATCCGATAAGTACAGCGCAAGCAGCCCTTCAATAATCAGGCGATGAAAGCGCGAAGCGGGCAGCCCCTTCACATCCTCACGCGCTCTAGCAACAATCATGCTTAACCGATCAACGAGCAGACTATCATTATCATAATAGTTGCAAAAGTTTAGATCGCCGCCCTCTTGATCTTCTTCCTGATCAATCAGGTAATCAAGCAAAATATGCAGAGCACAAACGTGCGGGAAATAACCGCTCTTAATCGCGGCAGCATCGACAGAGGACAACTTGTCCTCTGTCGCCGCCAGGAACAGCATGAACATCCCAAGCGTGGAGCCTGTAGCAGCGGCAAACTCATTCCACTTCAGGTCCGGGCAACTGCTCATCTGCTTCTCCCACCAACTCAGCAGCATCGGCTCACGTTCATCCTTACGAATATGCTTATAGACTTGCAAGTCGCTATAAAGCGCAACAAGCTCGGTAACATAAGGCTCGACGCTCGAATAGGAAGGCAAGCTAGACGCCATTCGTTGGCAGGTTAGCACCAAATGATGCAGATAACCGCCGTCGTTGTTTTCTTTACGATACTTGTAATAATCTTGAAGCGGAGCTGCGGGATTAACCGCATCCAGCATCGATTGATGAAGCTGACGGAAGTCATCAGGATCAAGCGATGTGCTTCGGTCGCATAGATTGTCCAAATAATCGCTAATCGTCTGGAGTGATACAATTAGCGGAATCAAAATATGTCGATGCTCCAGACTTGCGATTGCATATACGGCGCCGCCTTGGCAATGAAACTTTTTGCTTTCCATACTGCTTAGAGCCTGACTCCTAAGCTCCTCGTCGGGGATAGCCTCTGCGCGAGCGCGAAGCAGCTTCAGCTCCTTCTCAACACCTGGCAGCACATATTTGTATACGCGATGCATGAGCTTTATCGGGCTCTGGGGCACGCGTYCGCTTGAAAGAGTCGTTACACGCAAGATGGGATCCTCCTCGAACTCCATTTCATGAATGCCAACGAGATTCCATCTCTTGATTAATTCGGTACCATATATGCAATTCGTTAATCCGGCTTGCATATTCGGCAATTTCATAGTTCAATTCGCAGCATTTATCAAAATCATGCTCCTCGAACAGCTCTGCCTGCTTCCCGTTAATCAATCGTTCGAATTCGATGACGCGATCCGGAATCGTTCCCCTTATCGACTCCCATTGCTCAATGATTTTCATTTGCTCGGATACTTCGTATTGCTCCCAATCCCTCTCAAGGATGGGAAGGCTAATGCGAAGCCGTTCGTTCCAATCAAATCGATACTCCCCCATTGTAAACCTCCACATCTAAATGTACCATTTCGATACACAATAATCCAGCTTCAAAAATCAAATTGGTCGGTTTCCAGAGCCATGCTATAATTAATGACGATTAAGCAATCGTATAGAGATGGAGTGAGACTTACACCAATGGAAACTTCCGGAACTTCCGAGGCTGATAGACCGGCAACCTCAGCCACAGCCCGCAAAGAAATTTTTGCACTGCGAACGTATACGTTTTTCTCCTATTCGACAGCCGCGATGATCGTGTCCTTCATACCGCTGTATTTTTTAGAGCGCGGTTACTCGGAGCAGCAGATCGGCATTATTTATGCGATCGGCCCGCTTATGTCGATCTTCGCCAACATTTTATTCGGCATGGCGAGCGACAAGCTGAGAACGATTAAGAAGCTGCTCATACTGCTCCTGTTCGGCCAGCTCGTCATGATATCGATCCTGCTTCCAGTTGAACATTTTGCGGTCGTCTGCCTCGTTATGATGGGTTTTTATTTTTTTCAGACGCCAATTAACCYGCTGACAGACAGCCTTATCCTGTTATCCAGTCAATATACCGGCAAACCTTATGCTCTTATTCGTATATTCGGTTCACTTGGTTTTGCAGCAACTGCCTATTCACTTGGACTCATATTGAAGCAAATTGGGTCAAACTGGACGATGCCCCTCGCATTGTTGACGATTGCGATTACGCTTTGTCTTGTTTTTGGACTGAAGGACTACCAGGCGACTTCACGCAAAATGGATTTTTCCGGTTTCTTCAAGCTGCTGCGGCAGCGTAATATCGTTATCTTCTTTCTGCTCGTCTTGGCGATCTCGATTCCTCACCGAATGAATGAGGGCTTCTTGGCTGTAACGATGAGGCACTTAGGGGCAAGCGACTCCTTAGTTGGCCTGTCATGGCTTATGTCCTCGCTAAGCGAGATTCCGGTTCTGTTCCTGCTCGGCAAATATGGTCATAAGTTCAAGGAACTTCCGCTCCTTATGATTGCTTCGATTATGTATGCGGTCCGCTTATGGTTCGTAAGCGATATTCAAGATCCGAGATGGGCGCTTGCAGCTCAAGCGATGCACAGCATCACGTTCGGCATTTATTTCTCGACGGCGCTTCGTTACATTTCTAGAATTATCCCCGACGAATTCCGCGCATCTGGTCAAGCGGTATATGCCGTCGTATGGACAGGACTTGCCGGCGCAATTAGCGGCTTCTTCGGAGGATTCATCTACGAGCAGTTCGGCAGGGAAAGCTTCTTCCGAATGGGCTCCATCATTGCGATGGTCGCGGCGGTAGGGTTCTTTGCGAAATATTATTATAGTGATGAGCGGTAGCGGGTTACTGCCATAATAAGAAAAAGCGGCTGAGCGAGGGATAAGTCCCCAYGTTCAGCCGCTTCTTTGTTATACCTTACAGATGTAACACGGTCATACCCTATTATAAGAAGCGTCGATCTTATAATTTAATGACGTTGGCCGCTTGAGCCCCGCGGTTACCCTCAGTAATGTCAAACTCGACCGCTTGACCTTCTTCAAGCGCCTTGAACCCTTCGCTTTGAATGGCGGAGTAATGTACGAATACATCTTCTCCATTGTCGACTTGGATAAAGCCGTAACCCTTCTCTGCATTAAACCATTTAACTGTACCTTTCAATTGAACAACCTCCTAAAGATGACCGCCGTTATTAACGGCGAGTAGAATCATTATAGCGATAACTTTAGGCGATTGCAATTAATGTGAAATCCGTATAAAATCGCTTTTTTTAGGTATAAAAGGAAGCTTGGAGGGCAATAATTGTACGTTGCCTCCGTTCGCCCGGGTAAAGGTCAATAGCTCATCTAATTGGGCGAATGGCTCCCAGTTCAGCGCTTGCAACGGATAGATGCGAATCTGGCCGCCTTTCTTCGTAACACGCATTAACTCGGCAATCGCCTGCTTATGGAACTCAAGGCCGAATTGCTCCGCATATAAAAATAAGAAATGGCTGCACAGCACAAGCGAAAATGTTCCATCCGCGAAAGGCAGATTCGGAAGTTTGCCTGACACATAGGAGGATTGTCCACTCGGGTCATTCACATCCGTTTCGAACTTCAATAACGATGCCTCTCGTCCGGCACGATGCTGATCGATCGAGCCGTAATAGCTCCAATCGAATATATCAGCGAGTTTGGCAAGCTTTGCAGTAGAAGTGCCAATCTCTTCTCTGGCCTCTTCGACCCATCTCGTCACGTCGTTCCCATATCGCGGATCAACCGCGCATGCCTCATAACCTCTTGCTTTAGCCTCTGCCGTGAAAGAGGAACCCCCTGCCGCAACATCCAGTACAGGACCGCATGCAAGGTCACTCTCATTCAGATCGAACATTCGGATATATTCCTCATATCCTCTGCAGGTCATAGCGACCCCAATCTGCTCATACTTTACTTGACTCATCTTGACACTCTCCTCGTCTCGTCTCATCTAATCTCTTCTCATCTGAACTCATCTCATGCCAGTCGTCTAATCGCTGACACCGTATTATTGCTTAACGATGTTGCTTTATAGCTTGTGATTTGGCATGATGTTAACTATACCATAATTAACTATTCGAAGGTGGAAAATTTATGTTCAAAAAGCACGAAATTTACAAAACAGACAAATACAATATGCTGACTGTCGAGGTTCAAGGCAAAACATTGATCGTCAGAGAAATTTCCGACCAATGGGGTGAGGACTGCCATACATTCGTCAGCCGCCCGGAAATGCTGCATTGGGCCGAGAACCGCTTCCGTCCTTCCGACTTCGTCGGCAAGGAAGACGWGCTTGCCGCTATTATGGCTGCATTCAAAGAAGTGTAAGTTAAAGGATTAATCAGCAGCAGGAAAAAATGTCCTATGCGGCGAACATAACGTTACAAGCGTCCGCATAGGTAACGATAAAGCACAAGCAAGCTTCGATTTGCGCACCGCATCATGATGCTTGTCGCTTGAATAGAGGAGGAGCAGCTTCGGGATGGATCCAACAGCTACTATTATTTTCATCATTGCTTCCTTTGTCCTTGGGGGCCTTGTTGTCTTGAAGAAGGATACATTGTCGCCTGGTTTGCGCCGCGGCATGGCCATCTTCTCGATTATTTTCATCGCATTCGCTTTTTTCCTTATTGTGTATGCGTTCTTTACAATGGGCTCCGCTTAATCTAAGCGGTTGTTACATATTCACGGGGGCGCCCGGGCATGTTAATGGAAAACTGTGCCTGAGGTGATTAACGGGTGAAATGGCTCCCATTGCTTGTAGCTTTAAGCTTAATACCCGGCAACGGAGCAGCTCACGCATATGCGAGCACGAAGCCAAACTCCGAAGCCAAGCCGCAATCTACTTTTTCGATACCAAGGAGGAGTTCGATGAATCACGTTCCGAAACGTTCCGAATCCGCGCCAGAAACAACATGGAAGCTGGAGGATCTCTTCGCGAATCAAGCAGCATGGGATAGCGAGTTCGCGGAAGCGAAGAGTTTGATTAAGAAAGCAGCCGCTTTCGAAGGCAAGCTTGCCGACCCTGCTCAGCTCAAAGCTTGCTTCGAGCTAGAGGATGAATTGTCGCTGCATGTTGAACGCCTGTACGTATACGCGAATATGAAGCATCACGAGGATACGGCAGAGCCTGTGTACCAAGCTCTCTCCGACAAATCGAAGAAGCTTAGCGTCGAAACCGGCGAAGCGCTGTCCTACATTACACCTGAGGTGCTTGGGTTATCCGATAATGATCTTGAAGCGATGATTGGCAACGAGTCGCTTGCGAAGTTCCGTCATACGCTGGAAGAAATGCGCCGTCAGAAAGCGCATGTGCTATCGAAGAACGAGGAAGCGCTGCTTGCTCAAGTGGGCAACGTCAGCTCCGCTCCCGGCACGATCTTCGGCATGCTGAACAATGCGGACTTWAAATTCCCTAAAGTGAAAAACGAGGACGGCGAAGAAGTCGAGCTGACGCATGGCCGTTACATACAGTTTCTCGAAAGCAAAAATCAAGACGTTAGACGTGATGCGTTCAAAGCAATGTACGATACGTACGGCAAGCTGAGAAACACGCTCGCTTCTACTTTGGGCGCTAACGTAACCAAAAATATTTTTTATGCCAAAGCGCGTAAATACGATTCTGCACTCGATATGTCTCTCTATGGCGACAACATCCCGCAGTCCGTCTATACGAATCTCATTGATACGATCCATAAGCATCTCCCGCTGATGCACCGCTATATGGACCTTCGCAAGAAGCTGTTAGGCCTTGAAGAGCTTCATATGTACGATCTGTTTGCTCCGCTCGTTGAGGAGTTCAAGATGGACATTACGTATGACGAAGCGAAGAAAACGATCAAAGAAAGCTTGAAACCTCTGGGCGAGGATTACCTGAACGTGCTGCAAGACGGCTTCGATAACGGCTGGATCGACGTGTATGAGAACGAAGGCAAGCGCAGCGGCGCTTACAGCTGGGGAGCTTTCGGCACGCATCCTTACGTATTGTTGAACCATAACGACAACTTGAACAGCATGTTCACGCTCACCCATGAGATGGGCCATGCGCTTCATTCCTATTACTCTGACAACAATCAGAACTATCGGGATGCGCAATATACGATCTTTCTAGCAGAAGTGGCATCCACGCTGAACGAAGCGCTGCTGATGGACTATATGTTGAAGAAATCGACCGATCCGAAGGAAAAAATGTACCTGCTTACGTATTATGCGGATCAATTCCGTACGACGGTGTTCCGCCAGACGATGTTCGCCGAGTTCGAGAAAATCGTTCACGAGCGCGTCGAGCAAGGCGAGTCGCTGACCCCGCAGGAGCTGAACAAAATCTATTACGACCTGAACGTCCACTATTACGGACCGGGAATGGTCATTGACAAAGATATCGAGATGGAATGGGCGCGAATTCCGCATTTCTACAACAGCTTCTATGTGTACAAATACGCGACGGGCTTCTCCGCGGCGACGAGCTTCTCGAAGCAAATTCTTGAAGAAGGGTTACCTGCCGTCGATCGTTACCTCGGCTTCCTGAAGAGCGGGGGCAGCGACTTCTCGATCAACATCTTGAAGAAAGCCGGCGTAGACATGTCTTCGCCAGAGCCGATCGAGCAAGCGATGAGCGTGTTCGAAGAGCTGATCGGACAGATGGAGCAGTTGACGAAGTAACATTGATTGGGCATAAAAAGGGACTATCCGAGAGCCGCAAAGCGTCTACCGGATAGTCCCTTTGTTTTGTTGCGGGCGCGGCGGCTAGAGAAGCGCCGCGCCTAGCATGAAGCCGAGCAAGCCGGCGAACAAGGACGACAGGAGGTTCACCCTGTCGTTGTTCAGCCAGGCGAAGCCGCGCACGAGCTCGGCCGCGCCGCCGCAATGGGCGGCGCGCTCGGTGACGCTGCCGCAGGTCCGGCAGCGGTACATGGCCTGGCCGGTGGCGCCGAGCAGCGAGTCGGCGAAGGCCCCTGCCAGGCCTGCGGCGGCCGCGGCGGCGATGTATGCCGCGGCGGCGCCGAAGGGCGAGCCCGCAGCAGCATGCGCAGGCTGCTGCGTGGCCGCCAGCAGCAGCGCGGCAACGGCGCCGATGAACACGGCGCCTGCGAGCGCTGCTGCGCTGCCGAGCGGCGTGACTCCGCCGCTCGTGCCAGCCGCTACGCGCTTGCCGCTCACGATCATGCGCGGCGCGCTGCGGCTGAGGGCGCCGATTTCCGTCGCCCACGTATCCGCGTTCACGGCGGCCATGACGCCGACGTACGCGAACAGCCAGCCCTCATGCGGCCATATGTAATGGGCCGCGCACAGCAACAGCCCCGCTCCGCCGTTCGCCCACACTTGTCCGGCGTCGCGCCTGCCGGTCTTCTCGTACTTCGCTTCCGCCTCCGCTTTCGCCCGATGCTTGCGCTTATACTTCGACAGCGCCGAAGACGATATGAAGAAAGCAATCAGTACGCCGAACCATATGGGCTCGCCAAACGTCACGAAGCCTGTCCCCATCACGAGCGCCGACCATGCCCCTGAGAGGGATAATGATCGCGCCTTATATGCCGCGGCAGCAGCAAGGCTGCTGCATAGGAAACCAACGAGCAGCCTTAACCACCATTCATCCACCAGACCTACCATTGCAGCCACTGCGAAACGCTGGACAATCTCGTCTTGCGATGCAACGCCTCGCGCCACCTTTCCGGATAATTCGTGCATATCATCAGATTCGGATCAAGCTCGGTCAGCTTGCGGATCGTCCGCTCATCATTGGCCGTCCAAGCCATCGTCTGAATACCTGATTCATTCAATAGCGCCATGCGCTCCTTATTAAGCCGCGAGTAGCCGATGGATAAGAAATCAGCGCCAAGCTCCTCCAGCTCTTTCGGAAGCGAATTCCGCCATGCGTCTAGAATAAGTCCAGTCCTAACCTCGCCGCTAAGCTTACGCGCATTGTACAACGTACCTTCATGGAACGAAGTCAATACAACCTCTTTTACCGCGTCGAAAGCATAGATACGCTCCAGCACTTTCTCCTCCAGCATCGGATACCGAATACCGTCCGTCTTAAGCTCGATATTGAGCTTGCAATGTCCGATTGATTCACGAAGCACGTCATCGAGCGTCGGAATCGGTTCTCCTTGATATTTTTGCGAGAACCAATGTCCGGCATCCAGCTGCGCCAGCTCCGCTGCCGTCCAATCCTTCACATCGCCTTTGCCGTTCGTCGTACGTCTTAGCTTATAATCGTGGATAACGACCGGCACATAATCCTTCGAAAGCTGTACATCGATTTCAATCCATTCAATGTCCGGCTCGGCGATTGCCAAACGAATCGCAGCCATCGTATTTTCCGGCGCGCGGCCCGACCAGCCTCGATGCGCTACGCACGGATTTCTCATTATGCACTCATCCTTTCGGACTGCCAGCCCTATTGCGCTTCCAGTCTTCCGTCTTCCCGCAGGGCGACTCCGAGTGAAATCGACGTTATTCGATCGAGCAGCGTCTTCGCTTCGTCGCCTTCTAACAGAATCGGCTGCGAATTCACCGAAACCATCGGATGGAAAGTCAGATCACAATCGCCGTTCTTCGAGCATACCGCGTCAAGCACGCCGGTATCCTTCTCCTCGCCCTTCGGGTTCAAGCCAAAAATAAAGTTCCCTAAACTGTATGCAATCCATTTGCCGTTATACATTTCGAATCCTTGCAGCACATGCGGATGGCTTCCAATGACCAGATCCGCGCCTGCATCGATATATTGCCTTGCGAACTGCTTCTGATAATCTTCCAGAACCGTCGTCCGCTCTGTTCCCCAGTGTACCATGACGACTACAATGTCAGCCATATCCTTCGCTTTGGTAATCGCTTCTACCGCCCGTCTCGTATCATACGTTTCCGCCACACCGGGCGTATTTTTGTCCGCCTTCCACGACACTTCAGGGACGACGCGGCTAAGTCCGACATATGCAACCTTTACACCGCGCACCTCATGAATGCTTGGGGCAAAAGCCTCCGTATCGTTGTTGCCCGCCCCCATATGCGCAATGCCCGCTTTGTCCAAATAGTCCATCGTATCGAGCAAACCTTCTACGCCGTGATCCATCGTGTGGTTGTTCGCCAGGTTGACGACATCGAACCCCGCGTCCCGGAATGCAGGCAGCGAATCAGGCGGTCCTTTATACACATACTGTTTATTTTCTGCAGGAGCTTCGCGTAACGTGACTGGATATTCGAAATTTGCCGCCGTTACATCCGGCTCGCTAAGGTACAACAACGATTCCCGATACGGAAAATCGTACCCGTTCTTCTTCATGACGCCTTCCACATAAGGGGCTAACAACACATCGCCTACAAAAGAAAGACTGATCTTTTCTCCTTCTTCGCCATCCGCGCTGCCCGAATCTACGGCCTCCGTATTGCCCTCGTTGTTTTTTGGGGCTGTTTCTTCCTCGGTAGAAGTCTCAGCTCCATTAGATTCATCGGGCTGCTTCTGTTCGATCGGCTGATTGTCCCCGCTGTCCTCGCTCCTATTGGAACTGCCCGCTTCCTTATCCGCATTCATATTCAAACCAATTAACCAGACGGCAATCACTGCAGCAATAATGGTCAGCAATGTCACATTAAGGATCATAAGCCGCCTCATTCTTCTCTTGCGCATTCTCTTCTCATGCTGACGCGTCTCAGACCGGGATACGTTCATATGAAAATAAGCTCCTTCGTTGATATAATTGGAAGTTTGTCTATCAAGACTTTTCCATTATATCAATGATAGGAGCTTCATGGTCAACAAATATTACGACTCTGCTAGAATGGCTTTCGCCGCTTCCTTCCCTTGCCGTATGCAGTCGGGAAGACCGACGCCGTCGAAGGCCGCGCCTGTAATCCATACACCTGGAAGCTCTTCCGCCAGCCTTGCGCGCAGCCTCTTCACATTGTCGAGATGTCCGACCGGATACTGTGGCATAGAGCGATACAATCTTGTAATCTCTGTAAAAAGAGGCTCTGCCGTTATGCCCATCGTCGTCTTGATGTCGCTGCGAACTGCAGCAATCAGCTCGGCGTCCGGCAGCTTCGCCTTTTCCTCGTCGCCTGCTCGTCCTACATAGCAGCGAAGCAGCACCTTATCGTCCGGACTCGTATGAAGCCACTTGCTCGATGTCCATGTGCATGCCGTAATGCTAAGTCCTTCCGAACGCGGAACTAAGAAGCCGGAGCCATCGAATTCGAGTCCGAATGTCGCCTTATCGAAAGCCATCACCACATTCGCTACCGATACGTAATGAATCGCTCGCAGCTCGCTCACGTTGGTTAGCGGCTCGAGCAGATCGGCCGCGTTGTAAGCAGGCGCGGTCATCACGATGCGGTCTGCAGGCAGTTGCTCGCCATTTTCCAATAAAACGGTATAGCGGGCTTGTCCGATCTCCCGTTCTCGCTCTGTTTCTTTCGCAGCTGCCCGCTGTTCGTCGCGAATTTCTGCCACCTTCACGCCAAGCCTGCGCTCCGCGCTGCTTAACGCCTTATCCAGCGCATTTACGACAGTCGTCAATCCGCCCTTGAACGTTAGGAAGGTTCCGCCCTTCGCCACCGCGGGAAGAGCAGCCGATCCCGCTTTGCGGTTATGCTGCATGCCGCGGATCAGGCTGCCGTGCTTCTGCTCCGATGCCGCGAACTGCGGGAAAGTCGCTTGAATGCTAAGCTTTCTAAGATCTCCCGCATAGATGCCGGCCAGCAGCGGCTCGGCGATCTGCGTCATGATTTGCGGACCGACACGGCGCTCCAGGAATCCGCCAAGCGACTCGTCACCCTTCACCTTGCGCGCAGGCAGCGCAAAATCCATTAAAGCGCGAAGCTTCCCACCCCAAGATACAAGCCCCGTCTTAAGAAACGGCTTAATTTCCGTCGGCACGCCAAGCACGAGTCCGGCCGGCATGGGATGCAGCTTTTTCTGATGCAAAATATAAGTTTTCTTCGCCCCTGGGTTCGTCGTCGTTAATTCATCCGTCAATCCAAGCTCCGTTGCCAAATCGATAATGGCCAGCTTGCGCGCAAGGAACGAATCCGGCCCTTTCTCTATGACGAAGCCGTCACGCTGCAGCGTATTGATTTTACCGCCGAGCACAGGAGCTCCATCAACAATCGTCAGATGGATTTCCTTGCCTAGCCGCTCCGCTTCCCGCTGCAAATAAAAAGCGGAGCTCAGTCCGCTGATCCCTCCGCCAATGACGACAATTCGATCAGGTTCTCCGATTCTCCGCATCTCATTCATTCCTCTCTCTCGCTTGCCAGTGCTTGTATGACCGATTCTGCCAATGTCTCCATATATAACGGATCGCGATTCAGCATCGCAATYCGATCAAGTGCCATATCCAGCTCTTTGGCCGCTGCCTTCGCCTCGATATCGAGGTCATAAAGCACCTCTAGATGGTCGGACACGAAGCCCACAGGTGCGACTAGCACCGCCTTAACGCCTTCTTCCCTGAGCACAGGTAGCGTCTCGAGAATGTCCGGACCAAGCCAAGGATCTCTCGTCCGACCAGCGCTTTGCCAAGTGAACTGCCAATCCGTAACGCCGGCCGCTTCGGCAACCGCCGCTGAAGTCTCCAGCAGCTGCTGCTCGTAGGGATCGCCAAGCTCGCGAATCTTCTCCGGCAAGCTATGCGCGCTGAACAATACTTTTACAGGTTCGCCGTCCGTCTGCTCCGCTAGGCGTCGCAAGCCGTCCTGCACGCGTTCCGTAAGGGCCTGCAACAGCTTAGGATGCATATGGTATTGCTCCACAACTGCCAGCTTAATGCCCAGCTCATCCGCCTTTTCTTGAGCGCGCTTCATATAGCTGCCTACGCTCATCGTCGAGAAATGCGGCGCGAGCACGATGCCGACTGCCTGCTTGATGCCGTCTGCAGCCATCTGCTCTACTCCATCCTCTATATATGGCTTCGCATGCTTGAGACCCTGGTAGCAAGCGTACTTGCCTGGAGCAAGCTGCTCCAGCTTATCCTGCAAGCCTGCCACTTGCCCATTCGTATTCTCGCGAAGCGGGAATACCCCGCCTACGATCGCTTCGTAACGACCCTTCAGCTCGGCAAGCAGCTCCGGTGTCGGAGCATGTCCGCGGCGAATATGCGTATAGTACGTTTCGACGTCATCTAATGATTCCGGCGTTCCGTAAGACATGACAAGTACGCCGATCTTTTGATTATGATCAGACATGGCTAGTCTCCTTCCCCTTGCGTTCACGAATCGCTTTGGTCGAATAGGCATGCACGAACGCCGTCAATTCAGCCAGCTTCTCCAGCGACGCTTCCGGGAACAAGCCGTGTCCAAGGTTGAAAATGAATCCGTCCTGCTCGATCCCTTGATCGATAATTTCCTTCGCATACGATTCAATGACGCCGATTGGCGCTGTTAGCACCGTCGGATCAAGATTGCCTTGCACCGCTGCGCCGTTATTCAAGCGACGGCGTCCTTCTGGGATCGACACGCGCCAATCCAGTCCGAACACATCTGCTTTCACGCCGCCAAGCTCTGGCAATAGTTCACCTGAGCTGACGCCAGGAAAATAAATTTTCGGCTGCGGCAAATCGCTAAGCTCGTCGAATATACGTTCAATCGTCGGCAGCACATACGTGCGGAAGTCCGCTGGAGCAAGCGCTCCAACCCAGCTGTCGAACAGCTGGAACGCCTTGCCGCCGGCCGCCATATGGGCGCGCAAATAAGCGATAACCATATCGCCAAGCTTTCGCATTAGCTCATGCCACACTTTCGGCTGGCTGTACATCATTTCTTTCGTGCGCAAATAGTTTTTCGAAGGTCTTCCTTCTATTAAGTAACTAGCAATCGTGAACGGCGCGCCGGCAAACGTAATAAGCGGCACATCCAGCTCGCGGTTCAATATCCGAATCGTCTCCAGCACATGGCCGAGATCGCCTTCCACGTCAATCGGTTTCAGCCGTTCTACGTCCGCCGCCGTCTTGATCGGGTTCGCAATGACCGGCCCGATGCCGCCGACAATATCAAAGTCAATCCCTATCGAAGCGACAGGATTCATAATGTCCGAGTACAGAATCGCTGCGTCGACGCCGAGCTTTTTCACCGGCATCATCGTCACTTCCGCAGCTAGCTCCGGCTGCTTGCATATTTCAAGCAGTGAATATTTCTCTTTTATTTTGCGATAATCCGGATCGTAGCGAYCTGCCTGCCTCATGTACCATACCGGCACGCGGTCTACTTCTTGCTTCATGCACGCCCGAATGAAACGGTCGTTATAAGACATTCCCGTTCCCCATTTCTATGTAGTGTCATCTGTATCCATTATGCCCTTTTTCCTCTACCCTAACAACCGCTCTCAAATGCGTTCCTATGACAATAGTATGACAATCGATGTCACTTTGCATGAAGAAGGTATGAAAGTTCGCCCTTACCTCCCATTTATCGCATGCCGCCCTCTTATGTTATACTTATAGCTATGGAACAGTGGAAAAAAAATCTAATCGTCCTGTGGTTTGGTCAGTTTCTTGTGATGGCGGGGATGACGATGATCATCCCTTTTTTGTCGCTTTATTTGCAATTCGATCTAGGCCTTAGCGATACACATGAGATCGGCGTTTGGGCGGGCGTTATATTCGCARGCAACTTCGTCACCTCCTTCATCTTCCAGCCGATATGGGGGAAGTTCGCTGACCGCTATGGCCGCAAAATCATGCTGCTGCGCTCAGGCTTCGGCATGGCCGTCGTCATGGTGCTGATGGGCTTCGCTACGAACCCATGGCATCTGCTTTTCTTACGAATGCTGAACGGAACAATATCCGGCTTCAATCCGGCCTCTATAGCGCTAATCTCAGCTACAACGCCTAAGGAACGTATGGGCTTCGCTATGGGTACCATTCAATCGGGCGGCATTGCCGGCACGATTCTCGGGCCGCTGTTCGGCGGTCTGCTTGCCGATACGGTTGGCTACCGACCGATCTTCTATCTGACCGGCGCATTATTATTCGGCGCATCGCTGCTTGCCCTCATTGTCGTTAAGGAACCGTTCGACCGCGCGAAAGCAGCGGCGCGCGTGCAGGCTTCCGTCGTCGAGGGGCTGAAGAAGCTTGCCCGCATTCCGCAGCTGACTTCGCTGTTCGCGGTCACCTTCCTCATCCAGTTCGCGATGATGAGCCCGATGACGCTGATCCCGCTTTATGTGCAGGAATTGCATGGAACAGCGGCTAACTTGGCATTCTGGGCGGGGTTCGTCGGCTCTGTGACGGGACTCTCTAATCTTGTCGCCTCGCCGCTGCTCGGCAAGCTCGCCGATCGGATCGGAGGAGAGAAAATACTCGGCGTCGCTCTAATCGGCGCGGCGATCTCCTTCATCCCGCAAGCTCTCGCGGGAACGGTATGGCAACTGCTGCTCGCAAGATTCATGCTCGGTATTTTCCTCGGCGGCCTTATACCCGCGGTGAATACGCTGATTCGCAAGTACACACCTGACGGAATGGAAAGCCGCTCATACAGCTTCAATACAAGCTCGCTTGCCATCGGCAACATGATCGGTCCAATTACAGGCGGCGCATTGTCCGGCTACATCGGCATTAAAGGTTTATTCGTACTGTCTGCCGTCATGATGATGCTTAATGCGGCATGGGTTTGGCATTCTTTGCTTCGTGGACGATCGGCTATCAAATGATTGGCTGAATGGCTTCATCCATGCTAATATGGATGCATAACTTCACTTAATGCGTCGCAAAGCATGCGCCGTTTGATCCGGGATGAACCGGATTAAACGGCGTTTTTCATTTTAATTAAGGAGAGGATCTTGCAGATGAATATGACTTTATTCGAGGAAGCACATATGCATTGGCTTGAGCAGCATCTTAAGCAGAGGAAAGGTGAGCGTTTGCGCAGACTTAAAGAAGGACATGCCCATGCCGAGCAAATGTTTGTTCGTAATGTGTGGTGGCCTGCTTTTGGCCATTTTACCAACTTGCATCCCGAGTTTGAGGTGAAAGACTTTAGCGAAGGATTTCGCTACTTAGACTTTGCATTCGTGAAAAATCATGTTCGAATTGCAATCGAGGTGGATGGTTACGGCCCTCATGTGCGAAATATCTCGAGGAGGCAGTTCAGCGATCAATGKGTGCGCCAGATGCATCTGACGAACGACGGCTGGATCATTGTCCGTATTTCATATGACGATATTGAACAGCGCCCCAGACTGTGGCAGCAGCTTTTGCAGCAAATGATGGGGAGATTGTTCGGGGAATCTGAATGGAGAACAGAGCTGATCGCAGAAGAACGGGACATTATCCGGCTCGTACGCCATCTTGATCGCCCCGTGCAATTGATCGATGTGCGGAATTTACTTGGATGCGGTTACAGAACAGCACGCAATCTGCTGCTTGAGTTGGAGCAGAAGGGCTGGTTGCAAACCGCAGGCCGCGGAACCAAACGTATCCACTCCTGGCGTTTGGCCCCCTCTTCAGCATCAAAGCCATACGTGCTGTAGTTAAAGCACGTATGGCTTTGATGCTAACAGCCTGACACCAACGGGTATATTGCTCATTAGTTGCGTCCGATTCACGCGCCAAAACACCAAATCCGCCCGTTTAGTTGCCCAATATCGAACTAAACAGGCGGGGTTCCTCGTACAAAACTAATTAGTTTCCCAGAATGACACTATTGCGGTATTAGCTAGCTTTGGAGAGTTCTGCAACATGCCGTGGAGGTAATCACCAACGGGTATATTGCTCATTAGTTGCGTTTCGTCGAACTAATTTCATCTGCCACGCGGTTACATGCTCATTAGTTGCATTTCATCAAACTAATTCTCCGATTCACGCCCAAAACACCAAACCCGCCCGTTTAGTTGCCTCAAATCGAACTAAACAGGCAGAGCGCCATGCACAAGACTATTTAGTTGCAGAGAATGACACTATTGCGCAATCCCACACACAGTTTGTAGAGATTCGTCCTCCATACCTATACAAGTTCATGTAAACTACTTACTTCACAATAGCAATCGCAAGGCCGTCATAACCCGGTATGACGGTGCTCATGAGCCGCTCGTCGGTCGCGATGCGTTCATTAAAAGAACGCACGGCGCGCACAGCCGGACCTTGCTTCGTTCCATCGACCGTCCGCCCGCGCAAGAAGATATTGTCGCCAACGATCAGCGCTCCTGGATTGGACATCTCTAGCGCAAAGTCCAAGTAGATCGGATATCCTTCCTTGTCCGCATCAATAAAGAAGAAGTCGAACTTTCTTCCTTCGGATGCTAGCTGCGCCAAGCTCGCCTTAGCATCTCCGACAACATACTCCACTTTATCGCCAAGTCCCGCAGCTTCCATATTAGCCTTAGCGACGTCCGCATAATGCTGCAGCAGCTCCAGCGATACTAGCTTCCCCGCTTCTCCCATGCCCCGGGCGAGACAGATGCCGCTATAACCGCCAAGCGCTCCTATCTCCAGAACGCTGCTTGCTCCCTTCAGCCTCACGAGCATCGTCAATAGCCTTCCATACCCGTCAGCTACCGAAATATCAGGCATTCCGCGTTCTGCAAGCACCGCTTTCACATGTTCAAGATCGGCATCTTTTGCATATAAATCATCCACATATTGCTCATTCAGAAACATTATTCATCTCTCTCCATTTTTACAATTTGTAAAAACAACCTAGTTTGTCCTATACTTGATTGTATGTTTTTGTTCAAATATAGGAAAGGATAAGTTTTGCTTTTATCCTTACGCCTATATTTCACCGCGAAACGAAAGCTTATGCTGCCAAGGACGCCATCTGGCGTTTCTTCTTGCAGGGATACAAGCGCAGCTCCGGACATCAGTCGACAGGACTCGCAGAACTAATGAAAAGAGAGTGTTAGATGGAAAAGCTACAATTAATCGCAACCTCGCCGATGGGGCTTGAGGCGGTTGTTGCCCGAGAGCTTAAAGACCTCGGTTACACGGACTTGCAGGTCGAGAACGGCAGAGTCAACTTTACGGGCGGTCCCGCCGACATATGCCGGACGAATCTATGGCTTCGTTCCGCAGGCCGAATTTTGATCAAAATGGGAGAGTTCCGCGCGACGACGTTCGATGAGCTGTTCGAAGGTACGAAAGCGCTTGACTGGCCAACTTGGATTCCTGAGGATGGAGAATTCCCAGTTGACGGTCGCTCCCAAAAATCGCAATTAACGAGCGTTCCTGCCTGCCAAGGCATCGTGAAAAAAGCGGTTGTCGAGAAAATGAAGGAACGTTATCACACGGAATGGTTTCCGGAGGATGGCGGCCGCTACGTCATTGAGGTGACGCTGCTTAACGACAAAGCGATGCTGACGCTCGATACGACAGGCGCCGGCCTGCACAAACGCGGCTATCGCAAAGTATCGACGGAAGCACCGATTCGCGAAACGATGGCAGCAGCGCTCATCCAGCTTAGCCGCTGGCAGCCGGATCGCCCGCTCTATGACCCGTTCTGCGGTTCAGGCACTATTTTAATAGAAGCAGCGATGATTGGCTGGAATATCGCGCCAGGACTTCGCAGATCGTTCAACAGTGAAGGCTGGCCGCTCCTGCCCGATGAGTTGTGGGATGCAGCCCGCGAAGAAGCGTACGATGCCGTCAAGGACGACATTCCGCTTCAAATCGCCGGCTCGGACATCGATCCGAACGCGATCGAGATTGCGGAGGCGGCCGTCAAGAAAGCCGGCTTCGGCAAAGAAATCAAGCTTAACGTCCTTCCGGTCGCTAAGGCGAAGCCTGAGGGAGAATACGGCGTAATCATTACGAACCCTCCTTACGGCGAGCGGCTTGGCGATGATCGCGAAGCCGAAATGGCATTGCGCCAATTCGGACTTACAGCGCTTCATTACCCGACATGGTCCTATTTCGCAATAAGTCCGTCAACTACGATTGAGACCTATTTCGGCCGCCCGGCAGACAAAAAACGCAAGCTGTTCAATGGCCGAATCGAATGCAACTATTACCAATTTTTCGGACCATTGCCTCCGCGCGGCGGCCGGAACTAGAAAGAAAGGAAGGACAAGCTCATTATGTATTCGAATAATTACAATATTGTACGACGATGCATGAGCAGTGTGCTCGTATGGCTGACTCGTCTCAAGACTGTAGATTTTTTACTGTTTACGGTCGTCTTGATGGCTAAGCTATATATTTTTTCCGACGTTATCGGCATGTCCAAAATGAGAATGAACGGCGAGGATTTTTTCATCGAGCTGGGAGCGCTTTTGCTTACCGTCTTTTGGACCATATGGCTGCCTCCGCGCGGCCGTATTATTGCACTCATCGTTATTAATCTCATTTTATCTTTCGTCATGTATGCCGATCTTATTTACTATCGTTATTTTCAAGATTTAATTACGGTTCCCGTGCTTATGCAGATGAACCAAGTTGACTCGCTCGGCGAAAGTATTAATACGCTTTTGTCTTGGAATGACATTGTTTTCTTCGTAGATTGGATTGTTATCGTTCCATTCCTCGTGTATGTCATTTGGAAAGGCCGCGGCGATCTTCGCAGAGCGAACGAACAAGCCGGCATCAAGTCCGCACCGTTGTGGCGCAAAACTGTTGCCCGCATCATCATTAGCGTCGCCGTGTTCATGCTGGGCTCGAACCTCGTCTTTACGAACGTGGAAGAGGCGAAGCGGACGTGGGCGCAAGGTATTTTCGTCGGGGCATGGTGGAATCTGTCCATCTACAACGTAACCGGTGAAATCGGCTTCCACGGGTTCGATATATACCGTTATGCGAAGCAGAACTGGTTCGACACGTCCAACGTTTCGGCGGAGCAAGCTTCCGAATCGAAAGCTTGGATTGCCGAGCGCGGTGAAGATCGCAAGGAATTGGAAAGCGATGCGCTGTTCGGCGCCTACAAAGGCAGCAACGTGCTGATGATCCAGATGGAAGCTTTCCAAAACTTCATGATCGGCCAATCGATCGGCGGCGAGGAAATAACGCCGAATATGAACAAGCTCATCAAAGAAAGCGCCTATTTCAGCGATTTCTACCACCAGACTGCGCAAGGCCGTACGTCTGACGCCGATTTCGCGGCGAACTGCTCGATGCAGCCTGTCGGCAACGGCTCTGTATTTATCCAATTCGCAAACCACGAATTCGAATGCATGCCTCAGACGCTGAAGCAAGAAGGCTACACGGCCAACGTCTTCCATGCGTATGAGGGCGGTTTCTGGAATCGGAATACGATGTACAACAATATGGAATACGATAAATTTTACAGCCGAAAGCATTTCACATTGGACGAAAAAGTCGGTTGGTCGCTAGGCGACAAGTCGTTCTTCCGACAATCGCTCGATGTCATTTCGGATCAAAAACAACCTTTCTATTCGTTCCTGATTACATTGTCCAGCCATCATCCTTATACGTTGAAGGAAGACGTACAAACGCTGAATGTCGGAGAACTCGACGGTACGATTATGGGCGATTATTTGCAAGCAACCCATTACGTAGATGCCGCAATCGGCGAATTGGTTGAACGTATGAAAGCCGAGGGCCTATGGGACAATACGATCCTTCTGATGTACGGTGATCATGATAACTCGATCAAGGATATGAAGCTGTTTGAAACGTTCCTTGGCAAGTCATTGTCCGAGGTCGAGCAAATGATGATTATGAAGCAGGTACCGCTCATCGTCCATTTGCCTCGCGGCGAGCATGCCGGTGAGTATACGAACGTTGGAGGTCAGATTGACATTACGCCAACGGTCATGCACCTGCTAGGTATCTCGACGGCAGACAAGTATATGATTGGCATGCCGCTYATTACCGAACAGCCGGTTACAGGTCACAAGGTTGTTCTTCGCAACGGGTACTGGACAGACGGAACCGTCTTCTTCATGCCTTCCGCTGACGGTATTCCGGAGAACGGCAAGTGCTGGAATATAGCCGATAATGCAGTCGGCGATATCAATGGCTGTTTGTCAGGCATTGAGGAAGCGAGCACGGAGCTGGCGATGTCCGATCAGATCATCGAGAACGATCTCATCGCCGATTACAAGGAGCAAGACGCTACCGAAGCACGAGCGGGCAGCACGGAAGAAGACGCCGACGCCCTTGCTTCTGCTAAGTAAACGAATTATATCTGTGAAGGGGGGTGTCCCAAAGGCCTATGGCTTTTGGGACACCCCCCTTTTTATCACTATCCATCGGAACGCGGTTTCCCAACAGCACATATACTCGCCTCAGCGTCTCCATATAATCAATCGCCTGTTGTACGGCTCGCTGAATAAAAATGCGCTGGAGACTTTTCTATTTTCAGATGACGGGGACTGAGCATTGGAGATAAACAACAATACCGCATCTATGGGCTAGCTGACCTTTCATTTAATCAATAACCGATAACAGATAACGGACAAAATAGCCACTTAAACTAACTTTCGACTGATTTTGGGGTGCTAATGGACAAATGTGACGCTAAGATGGTATATAAATACTGGTTTTGTTAATTAAGTGCCTGTAACGATCTGTGATGTCCATTAGAAAATGAACAGAGCGATAATTGATCGCTAAGCGTTCGTAGTGTCCATTAGAAAAAGATACGCAGCTTACAGCCTTCGTTTCGCAGTGAAATATAGGCGTAAGGATAAGAGTGAAACTTATCCTCCCTATATTTACAATATAGCAGAATTTCAGCATTAATCTGAACCACCTGCCCTATTCTTAGCTCGAATGATATAACTAACACTAATGACCATGTTCCTTCAACCAGCCGAGCACATCGTCAATCGTGTGGACTGGCACAATATTAAGCGAAGGCGCGGCCGATCTCGCATCTTCTACGGATGCGGCCGGTACGAAGAAGACATCCGCATCGGTGCGACTTACCGCATAAGCCTTCTGAGGAATGCCTCCGACAAGTCCGACACTGCCGTCGACCTCGATAGTCCCTGTACCCGCAACCTGCAAGCCCCCTGTTACACCGCCTGGCGTCAGCTGATCGATGATCGCCAGCGTCAACATAGCTCCATGAGACGGACCTCCTATATGCGCGATATACGGTTTGTAGTCCACCGCTCGCGGAGTATCGAGCTTCGGATTCGTCCGCACAGAAATGCCGAACACCGCTCGGTTCTTATCGTCATCCGCAGCGCGTGTGGGCGCATTGATCCGCAATGACTCCTTACCCCTGTCAATCGTTAGCGACACAGTGTCGCCTGGCTTGATTGCCTCACCCATATAACCAGTCATATCTTCCAACGACTGTACCGCTCGATCGTTCAAGCCACGAATAATGTCGCCAGCCTGAAGTTGCCCTTCAACCGGGCTACCCGTTACAATCGCCACGACGAACACCCCATCCGCAGTGACGCCCTTGCCGATCCCGGCTTTCTCCATTGCAACGGCCTCTGCTACTTGATTGGCATTCGTCTTCATCATGACAACCTGGGAGTATGACTCCGTAAGCGGAGGCTCGTCCTCAGGAATGGGGTCGAAGCGGTATTCCGGGAACAGCTTTCCGTATACCCAATCCATCGKCACAGCCGGCCGTTCGAATACGAGTACGCCGTTAATGGATCCTCCCGCCGCTCCGCTCTCCACATGCGCATAACGGTTCATATTTAGCGTCATTCCCGGATAAGTGACATTATAGCCTGTCGGAGTAACAAGCAGTGCCATTACAATCGCAATTCCCATCCATAACAGCAGTGTGCGTTTCGGGAATCGCAGCTTGCCGTTTTCCGCCTCCCAACCCATTAGCTCGCTAAGGAGCATATCAATGCCAACAAGCAGTGCTGATGCGCCGATAAGCAGGAGTATAAGCATCAGCTTAGTTGGAGTGATTAGAGCAACGGCAGCAGCATATAGGCTGACGACTACGACTGCCAACTTCAGTACATGCACCACAACATACGAAAGCTTGCTGAAGCGCACGTCTGTGCCAGCGCTTAGATATACTCTACGGAGCTTAATGCTACCATGCAAAGCTCCCGCCGCCCATAGCAGCGGAGGCAGCGCAAGCAGCATAAGCAGCCAATCGATCATCTCGATCCATTGCATGCCACCGGCTGTCTTAAGCGGAGCAGGAAGCCATATCAATTCGGCAAATATCAAATAACTTAATGCAACGACAAATCCGACAACATAATAGTTCCGATGATTTCTATTTCTAAGCCTCGATTTTATTGTCATCCAGCAGACCTCTTCGCCGTTAGATTCCTGTTTCTTTGTTTTTTATTATGCGCATGTATCCACAACGAGCGAGAACCCAACGGAAGCTTTGCCGTTGGGTCCTGATGTGTACGTATTCTATGAAGTTCAATTTCAATCGAGCGTTTGAAGGCGGCATTTATTTCTTAATATATTGGCTAGCCTTCTCGATCGCATCGTCCTCGGAAGCGCCCTTCACATACCGTCCATTAATGAAGACGAACGCATACCTAGCACAAGGCCCGCAGTAAGACTTGCAGCTTACTACGCCGATCTCGTCATTAGGGGCCAGCTTCTGCAGCTTGGCAATGGACGTCTTCATCTTCATATGCTTGCATTTGTCGCATATGCGTATATCGTTAGCCATTCAACATCTTCCTATCTTGCTCCGGCAGCCTGCGAAGCTTAGTGGTCGCCGTGGTTGCCTTTAGTTGGATTCGTAACGGCAAAGCCTTCCTCCGGCACGTAGAAGTAATCAATGCGAACGCCATCTAGAAACTCGTTGCCATCTTCCAAAATAACATCAATATCTTTGTCCGTCGATACAACGACGTCCTTATCGGTAGGCTCGTCAATCGCCATGCCGTAATGCGCATGATCGCCGTGCGCGTGTGTTACGTATACGCGAAGCTTCTTGCCTTCATTCACTGGCTTGTCCAGCTCTACCTTCAACATTTTCGCAGCGTTTTTGGAAATTTTGCAGTTCATCGTTATCCAGCTCCTCTTATCGTTATGCCCTTCGGCAGGTTTTACTATTTTATATTATACTTCGTCTGCATTCTGCGGGCAAACCATTCTGAAACAATCATCGTTACCGCAATATCGTCGATCGGCATCATCGGCAGCACATCGGGCAAAACCCAATAAAGCAATACGGGCACGCCGAATATCAGCTTGTCCTTTACCTCTACGTCCCGTGACTTCAGGAGCTTGAAAATAAGACCGAACGTCCCTTTCCAATGGCGAAGCGAAAACAATTTACGCATAGGATGTCCCACCTTGATTGCATTTACGACTAGTATATCATAAATAACAAAGCAGACATCATCTACGAAGGACGATGTCTGCCGATTTGCAGCGCCTCCACCAATAGGGGCTGCAATTCCATATAGATGTGATCGAAATTTTGGAACGGGAGCGGATTCTCGCCGTACCCGGCCTCTACCGTGAAGCCCGGCTTGCGATAGTACTGAATGAACCAGTCCTTATACCCCGCATCGCTGCCTGACAGCTTCACCGGCTTGTAGCCGCTTGCTTGGCCAAGCCGCTTTGCAATCATCTCAGCCTCGATAGGCTCGTAATCGCGATAGTTCCAATAAATCTCCCGCCCTTGCGTATGAAGGGCAATAACCGCATCGAACCCGATGTTTTCCGTAAGGCTTGCCATTGCAAGCGCTTCGGGCTCGCTCAGCGGCTGCGGCCCGGGGTAATCGCGCGGACCTGGTCCATCCACTCCGCGGCGCTTGCACTCGTCTTCCCAATGCGCCGGGAACTGATCGTTAAGATCAACGCCTCTCGCATTCGCCTTCCAGCCGCTGAAGTTGTTCGAGCCGCCGTTCCAGGCAATCAACTGTTCGTATAAGGGATTGGACTTAGTTACCCCGCATTGGGCTAGCTCGACGCCGTCCGGATTAACCATCGGGACAGCCCAGAGCGTCACCTCTCTGCATAGCTCCGCTACCTCCTGTCCTCTTAGCAGCTCATCATTTGCGTACGAGGCGGACAAGTCGCCAACAAAACGCATTAACAGTGCCGATGTAATCCACTCATTAGCATGGAATGAAGCGTTAATATGAATCTTTCTTGAACCTCGTCCGCAGCGCAGCGCGATAACCGGCCTGCCGAGAACGCTGCGCCCAATCTCATAGACGGTAACGAAGGAATAGCGGCTGGCAAGCTGTCTGCAGCCCTCCAGCATATCATGATAACGGTATGTGTCCTTCTCGTTCATCGCAATATCGCCTCCAGCGAGCGTCAGCCCTTATCATTCCTACCATGACCATGCTATGCCGCTCAAGCTTGCCCTATGTTATCAAGCTAACCGCAGCCCGCTTACAAAACAAAGAAGCCGATACCCGTCTGCAAGCAGATGAGCTCTTCGGCTTCTTCGTTGCGCCCTTTTTCGGGCAAGGTTCAAACGATTTTCGGAACCTGCCAAACGACTGGCGTCAATTCAATCTGCTCGCCCAGCCATTGCTGCGCAATGGACTTGAACAGAAGCGGATCTCCGCTGCAAAAAAACTGGTGCACCGGCACGTCGTCTTTATGAGCAAGTCTTCTTTGTACCTGCAAAATAATGCTTACCTCTCTCGCCGTCTCATCGGCCGAATTAATGAGCGCCACGCCTTGACCCATGACCTCTGCAATCGTGTCGGTCAGAAACGGATAATGCGTGCAGCCAAGAATGAGACAATCGATCGGATACATTCGCAAATGTCCGATTGACTTGCGTACAGCCTCATACGTTTCCCGCGATCGAAAATTGCCTTTCTCGACGAGCGGTACGAATAACGGGCAAGCTTCGCTTATGACCTCCACATGCGGCGAAAGTTCACGCAAAGCGCTGTCGTATGCACGGCTCTTGATCGTCCCTTCCGTACCGATAACACCAATACAACCGGTTGCAGAGCGGCCGATAGCAGCTCTTGCACCGGGGTTGATCACGCCGACTACTGGCACAGCAACTCTTGCGCGAATATCGCCAAGCGCCGCTGCCGTTGCGGTGTTGCATGCTATAACAATCATTTTGGGACTGAATTGAATTAAGTAATCCACAATTTCTCTCGTGAAGCGAATGATTTCCTCTGAGGAGCGAGGACCGTAAGGCGTCCTGGCCGTATCTCCGAAATAAACGATTTTTTCTCGCGGCAGTTGGCGCATCACTTCTTTGGCAACGGTAAGACCGCCTACGCCTGAATCAAGTATCGCAATCGGTTGCTGCACGAACACACCGCTTTCCTTGAACATGATCGTCAAATAGAATGACACAATAGCATATGAATACTGGCAAAAAAACGTACCTACAACTTATCGCAAAAGCAGACAAGCTTCAACAAATGAAAACCAATGAAAATCGACCTTCTAACCTTATATTGACAGTAAAAATATGTATCGCTTAATATTTAATTGATTTAACTATTCTGTCCTAAACCCCGGCTAGGTTATATACATCTATAGACAGGAGTTAGCCTACTATGACGGAACAAACGAATTCCGCAGCGCAAGAGAACGACGTTAATTCCGGCAACAAACGCGGCTTGCTTATTATCGGCTTGCTCATCGCCATGCTGTTCGCGGCGCTTGACGGCACGATCGTCGGTACGGCGATGCCGACCATCATTCTTGAGATGGGCGGCTTGGAGCTGATGGCTTGGGTGACAACCGCCTATATGCTGACCTCTACAACAATTGTTCCTATCGCCGGCAAGCTTTCCGACTTATTCGGACGCAAGATCGTATATGTATCGGGTCTCCTTATTTTTATAATCGGCTCGGCGCTCTGCGGTGTTGCAGGCAACATCGAGCAGCTTATCATTTACCGCGCGATTCAAGGCCTTGGCGGCGGGATCATGATGCCGATGGCCATGATCATTGTCGGCGACCTTTTCACAGGCAAGCAGCGCGCGAAGTGGCAGGGGATATTCGCCGCCGTGTTCGGCCTTTCCTCCGTCCTAGGTCCGCAAATCGGCGGCTGGATCGTCGACGCTTGGGACTGGCGCTGGGTGTTCTATATTAACTTGCCTGTCGGCGTAATCGCAACGATCTTCATCGCCGTATCGTTAAGCGGCAAGAAGTCCGAAGGCAAAGTGAAATTCGACTGGGCCGGCATCTTCACTATGGTCGTCGGCGTCGTCAGCTTGTTGCTTGCGATGTCGCTGGGCGGCAATGAATTCGAATGGCTGTCCTGGCAGATCATCGGAATGCTTGTATTGGCCATCGCGGCCTTGACCGTATTCGTATTCGTGGAAGCTAAAGCCGAGGAGCCCGTTCTTCCCGTCAAGCTGTTCAAGGACAAAACCTTTACTTTGATTAACAGCGTTGGCTTCTTCATGAGCCTTGGCATGTTCGGTGCAACGATGTTCGTGCCGCTCTTCATGCAATGGATCGTAGGCATCTCCGCTACGGCTTCCGGCTCAATTATGATTCCGATGATGGTATCGATGATGCTGTTCAGCATAATTGGCGGACAGATTGTCTATAAGCTTGGCGTTCGGGCGCAATTAATGATCGGCATGCTCATTATTGCCGCCGCTTTCTTCCTCCTTACGCTGCTGGACGGATCTACGACAAGGCTCGTGGCATCGAGCTACATGGTCGTGCTTGGAACAGGCATCGGCCTCGTCATGCCGCTGCTCACGCTCGTACTGCAGGATTCATATCCGAAATCGCAGCTTGGCGTCGTCACCTCGTCCAGTACATTCTTCCGTCAGATCGGAGCTACGTTCGGGATGACGCTGCTGGGAGCGGTCATGAACCTGCAATCAAGCAGCGCGCTCAAGGAGAAGCTGACACCTATGCTTGGGCAGCTTCCTGAGGAAGCGAAGCAGCTGGCCGACCAAACGGCAAGCACGATTGAATCGAATCCGCAGGCTGTATATTCCAGCTTGCTTGATCCGTCAGTGTTGTCTCAGCTGCCGAAGGAGCTTACCGACAAGCTGGTGCCCGTTGTGAAGTCAACGTTAATCGGTTCGCTGCACGCCGTCTTTTGGGTCGGCCTGCTCTTCATTGCTATTGGCACTGTGCTAGCGCTGTTCGTTCGCAACATGAAGCTCATTCAGCCAGCGAAGGAAGACAAGGAAGCTGTAGCAGCGGCAAGCGAGCCGCAGCTTAATCATATATAACCTCATCCATAGCAGAAGGCGCCGGCTCATGATTCATAATCGAATCCATGACCGGCGCCTTCTTATGCGGCATTACAGTTCTTTCGTTACTGCGGCTTCGGACTCGCCTGCTTCCACCGATTCAAGCGCGATAGCGACTTGCTGCTCGCCGTCACCAGCGTTCAGTGCAGCTGCTGCTTCGTCAGCGTCGATCAAGTTTTTGCCTTTGACCGTGCTTACGAAATTGCCAGCTGCCTGCTTCGTACGGTCAGCAAGCTGCACCGCTTGATCGCCGATTTGCTTAGCAAAACGTCCTGTTGATTCGCCAACTTGACCGGCAATCTTAACCGTCGTTTGGCCAACCTTCTGAGCACCTGTCGAAATATCCTGGCGCAGCTCCTTGCCGGCTTTTGGCGCCAGCAACAATGCTGTCACAGAACCAACGACACCTCCAGCTAATGCCCCCAGCAAAAATCCTTTAGTCCCTTTACGAGTTGTCATCATGATTCGCTCCTTTCGTTCTTAGCGTGCCCTTCGTCTCTGCCTGTCGATTCGGAGAAAGCAGCGGTAACATGTGCATGATGCCCGGCTTCGTCAGCCGACGCCGACGCCGCTGTGCTGCGCTTCGATTGCCATAGCTGCCAGGCTGCAATGCCCAGCTCCGCCCATTCGAACGCTTCGCCGACCTGGCGCTTCGTTGCAGCTCGTTCGGCATGCCTTGCCGCCGAATCCGCAAGTACAGCCGTTACGCTCTGTACGGCCGATGTCGTATGCTTAATCGCGCCTCCGACCTCGCCAGCCGCTTCGAATAATCGATTCACGTTGGTTAGCTGCCGATTCGCGGTACGAATCGTCTCCTCGGCCGGCGGTACGAGACCGCGCAGCTCTTCCCCTAGACGGGCTACTTCACGCTGCATCGCTTCAGCAGATTGCTGTACCTGTGCAAGCCTGCCAAGCAATATTCGCATGCCGACAAGTAAGCCCGCCACTAGAATGACGAATGCGCCTGCGGCAACCGCTGCGCTCCATGTTACGATCATGCTCCTCTCTCCTCCTCACCGTGCGTATGCCATATAGACGAATGCCCACTTGCGTAATGACAGTATAAGCAGAATGGGCTTGTCATGACACAGGCRCATGCAAAAAAGGCCGCTCCCCGGAATCCGCACACGATTCCAAAGAACGACCTCTTATTCTACACTTAACTTTAGCCAATCTTATAACTGCACTTGCCGCCGCCCTTAGCCAAACATTCCGTTCGCTCGACAGGCGCATCCAGCAGCGCTTGGAACAACGCAAGCTCGCAGCTGCACGCTTGCTGATACTTGCCTGCCACCTTCGCAATCGGGCAATTATATTCATTAAGCATATACGCTCCGTTACCCTGCGGCTCCAGCTCCGCCATATACCCTCCGGCGCTTTGAATGGCCGCTAGCTCGATAACCCGATGCTCGAGACTCTTTCCCGCCATCTTCGGCTCATACCTCTCAAGCAGCTTCTGCTTCCTGCCTTCGAACATCACATCAATGAGCCCAGCCGTATCCGGGTTATCAGCCAACTCGTCGAGCAAGTCGAGAGCGAGCAGGTGATAATTTTTCGGAAACAGCTCATCGGCTTGCCTCGTCAGCTCATATGCGTGCAGCGGCCTGCCCATCGCTTGACGTACGGAGACAATATGAATGCTGCCTTCCGTCTCCAGGGCGTACATATGGCGGCGTATCGCCATTTCCGTCAGCCCAAGCTCCTCCGAGAGCTCGCCAGCACTCATCCTTCCCTTCGTCCGAAGCAGCAGCAATAGACGCTCTCGCGTTGAAGTGTCGCTGCTTTTGTCTACTGTCCGTCTTGCTGCGCGATTCGTATCGTTGCGCTTCAAACCTTCACCGCCCTTGCACATCTATTAGCGTCATTGTAACGCAAATTGGCCGTTTTGCAAGTGTTAACAAATGCAAACGGCCAACAATTACACGCTATAGCTCTCGATCCAAATATTGCTCCACCGCTAACTTATATTCCGGCAGCAGCTTCGCGATGCGCTCCGACAACGGATGCAGCTCGCTGCGCGGCCATACGAAATACTCTTGGACGAGCGGCCGACGAAGCCTGACCAATTCAATTAACGTCCCCAGCATGTCCGCCGGAAAAACGCCTTCCTCGCCTGTAATCTCTATAATATCCTCATAGCTGCTCGCGTCGCGCATAATAAAACCGTCAATCAGATAGCTTCCGACATCCGTTACCGTCTCGATTGCCAGATGCAGCGCGCGCTCCTGCGCAAGTCCCTGCAATAATGTCGCTTGCCAGTTCGATGCAACGTCATGCAATGCCGCTGCGATCTCGGGCACTGCTTGCAGCCTGACCTCAATTTGCTCGCGATTTACATAATACAATTGTCGTCGCCTGCCTTCAGCCTTGCTTTTTTTTCTTTGCTTTCCGTTTAAGCCATGCCACCATAATAATGCTGCTCAATATAATAACGAGCAAATAAGTCATAATTTCGTACACATCGCGCATGCTGATTTGTTCTTCCATGTTGCGTACAGCCCGCCTTTCAGCTTATGAAGTCGATGCTGACGGAAGCTTCGCGCACTTGCGTCATATGCTCGATTACTTTTTTATGGACAGGATGCACTTGGTATTCGTCAAGCGCCTCCAAGGAGTCGAATTTCGTAATTAAGGCAATGTGGTACGATCTCTCCGAATGAAGGACGTCAATACCAACCTCAATCGACTTAAGCACCTCGATCTTTCCTTCCATATCTCTTAGCACCTGTGCAGTGTTAGCTACGTTCTCAGCGCTTCCGTCCTTTAGTTTGAAAAAAACGATGTGTGTAAGCATCGGCTGTTCCTCCTCTAATTGCTGCTCTGAATGGGTTCGCATTCGCATGACATCGAATCATTTGTCGCATAATAACCTAAGACACATCATACCCTATGCATCCGTATAAGGGCAATCTCTGCAACTTTACGGCGAAGGAGCTTGATACTGTAATGCGCTATCCCGTTACTTTAGCGGCAACGCTGATCGGACTTGCGATCTGCCTGTTCAATTACACGGGCTACGACCCGCACAACATGATCTTCTTTATGTTCAGCCCACCGGCATGGGTCGTCGATTTATTCGTCGATATTCACGAGGTGAGCGTCCTGCTTATGTACGTCTTGACGGTGCTGACTTGGGCTTTGCTCGGCTTTATCGCCGACAAGATCATCTTCTCGGGCGGGGAAAGCCGCCGTCGCCGCAGTGCAAGCTAATAACTTTGAAAAAGGAGCCTTTCGGCTCCTTTTCCATTGTTCATTATCGCATTAGCTGCTTATGCAGCTTCTACTACCAGCTTCGCATGCATTGTCGTATGACCTTGTCCGCAAGGGATCGAGCATTCGATCAAATATTCGCCCGGCTTATCGAACTCTAGATCTGTTTCCGGGTGGTCGTTGTCAAGCTCAACTTGCAGATCTTTAATGTGAACGCCGTGAATGCCGCTCTTATTCTCAAGCTTCATCTTAACTTTGTCGCCAACCTTCACCGTGTACGTTTCTTGGTCGAACGTGAAGTCATTCGATGCCACAAGCTTCAGAAGCGATACGCCTTCTGGCAACGAGGCAGCCTCGTCAACAGGCTTAGCCGGCAAGCCGAATGTGAGCATATAAACGCCCAGCAACGACGCCGCTGTAAAAAGTACGAACATAATCCATTTGTGCATTGCTACGTGCTCCCCTTTGCGATCATAATGTCTACCTCTTATATTACATAAGATCGTCCGAAGTTCTCAACCTTAAACTGAGCAAAGAGGAAAAGTTTTTTTGTTTTTTTGACAAAACCATGAACAATTCGTGAATTAACGTGACAAATACTGCTTGAGTACCCTTTCGGACTCGGCCTTCACGAAGCCCCACAGCATGAAGAAGCGGTGATGGTAGCCCCGGCACATGTAATGCGCGCTTAATCCGTCCGCCTCCTGCTTCTCTTCATATACTTTAATGCCGGTTTCGCGGAATTGCCGCCTAATGGCGGACAAATCGAGCAACACCCGATCCTGCACCCCGCGCAGCATCGACTCATAAAGCCTTGGCAGCTTGATCGAAGCCGTCCCTATCACCCGAATGTCATGATCCAATATCCGCATGACGATGCCAAGCAGCTCATACCGCTTCACCAGCTCCAGCTCCTCGTCGGTCTGAACGGGTGGATGCGAAGCCGCCTTCGCCTCGCTGCGTCCTTCTTCCTTGCTTACGGCCATAGCTTTCCCTCCTTGCACAGCCGCCTAGCGTAAACGGCTGACGCCGTCCTTTGGCGGCAAAAGCTTACGTTTCGCGGTGAAATATAGGCGTAAGGATAAGTGTGAAACTTATACTCCTATATTTAAATAAGAACATCTGTTCTCATTATATCCAATGACAGCTTGTTCATGCAATAGAGAAAAAACTTCCTGCTGCCAATCGCAGCCTTAGCCCTGTCCGCCAAGGCGCTTATTTCTTACGCTTAAGCACCTCGATAAGCTCGCGCAGGCGATCAGGCATCGGCAGCCCCATTCGGCCGTAATTTTCCGTTATGGATATGAGCTCGTTCGCGATATAAAAGTAGATTGCCGCACCCATCGTCACATCATGCAAATCCAATAAAATATCGATGCGGTGCGCAAGCAAAATAACGAGCAGCATTAACCCTTTGCGTGCAAGCCCCCAAGCGCCGAATGCGCTGTTAAGCCCTCTTCCTTCCTTGATCGATGCCGTTACGCCGGTAACATAATCAACTCCCATCGCCACTACTAATAGAGTAAGGGATTCAATCCATGAGCCAAAAGCAAAGGTAACGATCGATCCTAGTATTCCGCAAATTGAGCATAGTAAGACTAACGGCATATTTTGTCACCCCATATTCAATTAAATTTGCTATATACTATGCTTCGGGCATCGAGGTTGTCCGTGACAAGTCTCAAATATTCCCTTACTATCTATGAAACGGGCATAACCTATTTTGCGTTAATAGAGAAGGAAATAGGAAAGAGGGGCTACGATGCAGCTCATAATGAAACTTGCTTTCAAGCTCGTGCGTTTGAACCATTATTTGATTGCCGCGCTTACGCTGGCGCTCGTGGCAATCAGTTCTGCTCTCGCTTATGTGATCGAGCCCGAGACGTTCGGGACGTGGTTTAATGCGGTATGGTGGGTAATGACGACGGTCGCGACCGTCGGCTACGGCGATTATTTTCCGAAGACGGTGCCAGGCAAAGTGCTCGCAATGTTTCTATACGTATTCGGCATCGGGCTGCTGAGCTTGTTGATCGGCAAAATCATCGACGGGGTCGCCAGTTTCCATAGGAGAAGGGAGAGCGGCACATTGAAGGTGCAGGAAAGCAATCATATTATCGTCATTAATTGGAGCAAAAAAGCTCAGCTAGCCATCGAAGAACTGCTCAGCTCCGAACCCGGCATACATATTGTCATTATCGATAACGCCGAGAAACATCCTTATGATCGGCCGAACGTGCAATTCGTCAGCGGCGATCCAACCTCGATCGAAGTGCTGGCGATGGCGAATATTCATGCGGCCMGCTCCGCTATTATTTTCGCCGATCCGCGCATCGACGACGCATCGCTGATCGACGGCAAGTCGCTCTTGATCGTCTCCAGTATCGAGCAAGCGGCGCCGGCCGTTCATACGACGGTAGAAATCGTGATTGAGAAGCATATTCTCAATTTCCGCCACGTACAAGTAAATGATTTTATTTTATCTCATGATGCCGTATCGAGGCTCGCCGTACGCTCCGCCCTGAAGGAAGGCAGCGTCGATCTGTTCACACAGCTGCTGAGCAAGCAATACGGCGAGGACGTATTCGACATCAATCCTGACCCTGCCTGGCAAACTTATGGCGACGCTTTCGCCGCGCTTCTTCGCCAAGGAGCGACGCTTATCGCAGACCGAACGGATATGAGCATCAACCGCAAGCTGGATACGACAATTCCGGCAGACGCTCGCTTGTTCGTCATTTCCAACGAAGATACGATTCAGAAGATCCGATCCGAAAGGCGGTCCTAACTTATGTCCTGCCCTCTATCCTATGTGGAGTGGTCCGAATACGAGCAACGCGTCCTGCGCACGATTGCCGAAGCAACCGTATCGCAAGGGGAGCTATTCGTCCGCAAGCTCGTCAACGCAACCGCCGTGCGCAACGGTCTGTATGAGCACACGGCTAATGAATCCGAGGACGGGCAGCAGCATCTTATTTATATGAAGCCGTACAGCGAATTCGACGATTCCATCTATGGAACGGCGATACGAACCGCTCTCTACGAAAATTGCAGCGTTTCTCCTTATCTGGAAGCTGAGTTTCTGCTATGGAACGGCTATCGGTTCAACCCATGCGTGCTCGCAATGAGGCCGCTGGCCGGTCAGCTAGACTTCGCACAGCTGCTACTGGACCATTACATTGTCTCAGAGCGGAGCACCTACGAAACGGTGTATACCATTTATGATATGGACCGCAGCAAAATCGTCGTATTTTTGAAAGGAGTCAATCTGTAAATGAAAGACGAGCACATAATGAAGATGGCCTCGCAGAGCAGCGAGCCTTCCCGTCCTGCGAAATGGCGATCGAACAGCCAGAAGGCGCTCGCCTTCGCCCTCATGCTTACCGTTCCGGTCGCGTTAAGCGGCTGCAATACCGCAAGCAGCTACGATTGCGATGATTTCAACAACAACAATTATTGCGACGATGACGGCACTACGGTTATAGGCAGCGGCAAAAAAATAAAAAAATCGTCCAGCATCAAGTCCAGCACCAGCTCCTCCAAAGGGTTCGGCAGCTCCGGCTTCAGCAGCGGAGGATAACGCCATGCAGCGAGTTATCCCGCTGGGCCTTACGGCGGAAGAGCTGTTCCAAGGCGAGCTTGCAGAGCGCCTTCCTTATCACCGGATGTACGGCAAGCAATATTGCCTCCCTTCCGTAACCTTGTATGCGCGCGATGAATACGAGGAGCTTCGAAACGCTTCCGAGCTTGTGGACCGCATTTATTGGAAAGCGCTTCGGTTCGCCCAGCGCTGCCTGCCGGACCAGTTTTTATCGGTGCAACTGGGCATTCACCCTTCTTTGGTCGATACAGCGCGAATTGAGACGCCTGCACATGGACTCTCCAGACAAGATTGGATCCTAAGCGCTGACGGTATGAAATGTATCGAGAACAATACCGATACGCCGTCGGGCGTACCGGAAGCTGCTTATCTTGGCAACATCGTTGCCGGTCGCTATACGCCTTACCGCTCGGCCGCGACGGGAATGCGCGATTGCATGCTGGAAGCCTTCGGCGGGTTGATCCGCCATTATCGCGAAGCGGGACTGGACGGCATCATCGCCTGCAGCAGCTATGATTGGCATCTGGAGGACAAATGCAATACCGAATATGTGGTGGACGTCATCCGCGAGCTTGGTAATGAAGCGATCTATGTACCGCTCGATCAGCTTGAGATTATTCCTGGAGACGGCCTGTACGCCGACGGCAAACGTATCGGTATTTTGTACCGGCTGTATCCGCTTGAATATTTGATCCATGATACCGACGCAGACAGCGGATTCAAGGTCGGCGAAGCCTTGATTGAGCTCGTTGCGGAAGGGAAGCTCGGTCTAATCAATCCGCCGCAAAGCGCGATTACGCAAAGCAAAGGTTTTATGGCGCTGATCTGGGCTTTGTATGAAAGGAACGAGCTGTCGTGCGACGTTCTGGGACATCCGCTGTTTGACGCCGGTGAGCTTGAGGCGATTCGCGCCTACCTGCTTCCTACCTATTTTGAGAACACCGTCTTCTTGCAGGAGCATATTCCCTTCGTGGCCAAAGGCTACTGGGGGCGCGAAGGCAAAGGAACGGCGCTGTACGGCGCGGACGGATTGATGGAACAAGATGAGTGGGGCAATCAGGAGGATGCAGAGGAAGCCGACGAAACAAAGCAATATTACAGCGGGCAGCCGAAGGTATATCAGCAGCGTGTCCCGATGGAGAATACCTCCGTACAGACAGAGACCGGAATATACGAAGGCTATCTGCTTACAGGCGCATATGTCATAGGCGGACGCTTCGCGGGCCTGTTGCCGCGTATCGGCGGCATCATTACCGGCGATATGGCTTACTTCTGCCCCGCCGTCGTGCAGCAGGACGAGTAGGTCGATATCGGAGCGGAGTTACGGTTAGAAGCAGATTTGTTTTACATATCTAAGATGATGCTTACGAAGCAGTTTTGCTTCGCAAAACTTTAAGGAGGTTTTAACGATGAATGATTTTTTGGAAAATGCGGGTAACGTCGGTATCGGACTCGTTATTATTTTTGTTATTCTCGTCGTTGGCGCATTCGTATTCAGCAAGCTGACGCGCTACGACGATGCCAAGGAAATTGAGAAGGGCAACGAAGCGGCCGGCCTGTACATGGGCAGTAAGCTTCTCGGCCTCTGCATTATCGTCGGCATGGTGTCTTTCAGCTCGGACTCCTGGGTATCGATGCTCATTTGGTCGGGTATCGGCATCGTCATTCTTTGCCTCGTTTATATCATCTTCGACTTCCTGACGCCGCGCTTCAAAGTATGCGATCAGATTGCTCAGGGCAATATGGCCGTCGCGCAGCTGCTGCGCTCGATCATCATCGGCGTATCGATCGTCATCGGCACGTTCCTGATGTAACCGGCTTAAAGCAGCTGGAGAATCACCAACACCTCTACATGCGAGAGGGCCGGTGTTTTCTCCAGCTATCTCTCCCCCGCGCCCCTCTTGCCCAATTGCAGCTTCTCCACCCGCCTGCTTCCTCCAGCATAAGCCGAATTTCCCAGCCTATTGTCAGCCAAACACCAACAATGGCTCCTCATAAGCCGAACAATACATCCTATTTCGCCCAACCTTTGACTCGGATAGACATTCCCGCCTCCTTCCTTCAATAATAAGCCTGGTTTCTCGGCCTATCATCCGCCAATGCCACTTTTATCGGATATAAGATGCATTTCTCATCCTGACTGCTTGCTCCCTACCCGTTCATGACATATAGCCCGCCAAAAATAAAAGGAATCATCGCTGTACCCGGCGAGATTCCTCTTATGTTTGCTTTGCAGCTTATGCTGTTTCTCCTTCAATGTCTCGCTTCGTTTGGTCAACGGGTTAACCCCCTGCCAGCTTCCTCTGAGCAGATCAGGCGCGATACGTCCTTGCTTAGCCATCTTCTCTCTAGCTTTCCTTGCTTTGCTTATAGCCATTGTCATTGCCTCCTAGGCTTAAATATACGTGCTCTCTATCATTATATGCTGCCGGCGCATTTTGCGAAAGAGGCGCGAAGAGCGCGAACGATGCCGTAATGAATCGACTCCAGGATGAATACATATAGTTTCAAGCGCAAGGAGCAGAGGGCGTCCGCCGGCATGCAAAAAAAAGTTTGCGTTGCCATCTATTGCTTGAAACATTTTGTATCATTCCTTCGTTTTAGAGACTAATCAAGGAATTGAAGCCAATAGGTGGAAACGTACGCTGCAGCTATTTTAAAGGAGGAATGAGCTATCCGAAAATTATTGTTAGTTCTACTGTCCGCCATTTTGTTGTTTGCAGTCATGCCTGCTGCCGCTACGGCAGCCGATGATTTAAGCACGGAGGAGAAGTACCGCTTCTTAGTCAATGAAGGCATATTCACCGGCTTTGCAGACGGAAGCTCGCAGCTCTATACGACCATGACGCGTGAGCAATTCGCGACTGTGCTGTTAAGACTGTGRGATCTGACCGAGGACTCATCCAAAGCGATTTATACCGACGTACTTAAGACAAGATGGTCTTATGGCGAAATACAAGCCGTATCCAGAGCAGGCCTTATGCAAGGCGTGGGCAAAGGAAAGTTCTCGCCAACGTCGAACGTAACCATTGAACAACTGGCAGCTGTTCTCGTACGCGGCTACGGTGCATCCGGCGAAGCTTCCAACACCGTATACGGCAGCGTCTCCGCATGGGCGAAACGCGATGTCGGCGTAGCGCTGAACAAAGGCTGGATCACGCCGCAATCCGACTACCGCACGAACGCGCTGCGATCGCAGCTTGTACAGGCGGCTTACTCCGTCTATATCGATATGAATCCAGACAAAGATCCGGAGCGCGAGAAGCTCGAGGTGAACTCAATCGTCTCCATATCGAACAACGTGCTGCTCGTCGATCTTCGCAAGTCCGTCAAGGAAATATCGCTTGACCAGTTCAAGCTGAGAGACGATTACGGCAGAGATGTCCGCATTCAACGCGCTTCGCTAAGCGATTTCGGAACGCTCGTCACCTTGACGACCGACAAGCAAACAAGCGGCAAGACGTACCGGCTTACCGTCGACGGCGATACTTGGAGCTACAAAGTGTACGAGAGCGATCCAGAACCGCCGAGAGATACGACTAAACCGCGCATCACATCCAGCAAAATCACGAGCGAGGCGAAGATTGAGCTCGTATTCAGCGAGCAGGTTACGGAAAGCTCCGCCGAGAACTGGTCCAACTACCGTTTTAGCAACAATCTCGATATTACGGGCATCGACCTGTCTTCAGACCGCAAGAAGGTTACGATCACGACCGAGAAGCAGGAGTCCGGAACAGTCTATACGCTGACGGTCAAAAATATTAAAGACCTTGCCGGAAATACGATGGATTCCCGCAGCGATCTGTACTTCGGCGCCGTAGTCGACAGAACTGCCCCGGCCGTAACCAAGTTCACGCAGCAGGGCAATAAGATCGTTATTACGTTCAGCGAAGCGCTCGATAGCGGAACGGCGAATGACGAAGACAACTATGATATTGACGGCGGACTAGACAATCCGACAAGGGCAACCTACAACGAAGATGACAAGACGGTAACGCTCACGACGACGAATCAGACGAGAGGCAAAAAATATACGCTTACGATCAATGGCGTCAAAGATAAGGCAGGCAATGCCATCGCCGCGAACACGAAGCTCGTCTTCGCTGGAGAAGGCAGCTACGAATCGCCTGCGGTCAGCCTGCAATCGATCATCGCCTTGAACGAGAACACCGTTGAAGTCGATTTCACCCGCTCGCTTGCCGGCATTTCGTTAAGCTCCATCGACATCGACATCGTGACGGATAACGGTAATACCGTATCGATGTCCGGCTGGCGCGTCTATACGTCGCTAAAGCCAGGTGACGACACGATCATCCGCGTCCAATTCGCAACGAGAGATAACGGCAATCCTTCCTTGTTCAAGCAAGGCCACGTCTACGTGGCGAAGGTGACTGGAATGCCGGGTCTCGAGACGGCAAACAACGCGAACAGCGCGCGCTTCGCAGGTGTCGATGAGGCTAATGGCGCGCCTTATGTGACAAAAATCGTACCGGTCAACGCAACTGCCGTTACCGTCTACTTCAGCGAGCCGGTCAAAAACGTAAGTGCCGACAGCTTCCGTCTGACGAACGACAGAGACGATTCGGTGCGCATTAACGGAGACCAGTTGAACGACCGCAATCGAATCGTTACCGAAGTAACGCTGAACCTAGGCGATCGATTAGCTAACGGCAAAACCTACCGCATGAACTTCGTCTCCGGCGTCACGGATGCGGCCGGCTGGAACGGCCTCGTTACGAAGCAAGGCGACTCGCCGTATGTCGTCTCCTTCCAAGGCATCGACCAGCAGAACGGAGCGCCCACGATTCAAGGGGTTACCGTGAAGGATCGATACAATTTCGAAATTATATTCAGCGAGCCCGTTACAGGAGCGGACAACGACGTCTATTCGCTCTACAACGAATCGGATAAAACAAACGTCCGCATTACGGACGACGGTTATGCGCTCTACGAGCTGTCAGCTGACCGGCAGAAAGTGACTGTTCATCTGAATGCCGAGAATGCAGGCCCGCTTCGCCAAGATAGAAGCTACAAGCTGTCCTATGAGGCGGACGACGAGGATATCGCCGATCTCCAAGGCAAGCTCATCGAGCAAGATGCCGCCGTTCATTTCAGCGGCTCCGATCGCGATAATGCCAGGCCGTATATTACAGCCGTCGACGGTTGGTCGACGGGATTGTATATTACGCTGAGCGAAACGGTCAAAGGCAATCCTGCCGGCGCCTTCGAGATCGTAACGGCAAGCGGCAAGAAGCTGAGCCCGACCACAACGACGCTGCAAGGCAACGTCGTCACGCTTAAGCTGCCGACGACCTCTGTCGGTACGGTCGTCAACGTTAAGTTCTCCTCCCAAGGCGCAGAGTCGCTGCTTGATCTGAACGGCCAGCAGCCCGTCGTAGAGACGATCTTCTACACCGTGCGCTAATCTAACAAAAAGCAGGCAGCCCCGAAGGTCTTCACCGACCTTCGGGGCTGCCTGCTATTTTCTACCGCAAATGCTTCATCGCTTCCTTCTCGCTCAGCGGCGATAAACCGGCTGTCGCAACGTAGCGGCTCACCGCTCCCGCATCCGTCTTCGCATATTCGCGAAGCGCCCAGCCGATCGCCTTGCGGATGAAGAACTCGCTGTCGTCCTTGCAGCGCTCGATATAGTCCGTCAAACGGTCGAAGTCGGTGCTATGCTTATATTTCAGCTGGTACAATATCGCCGACCGTCGCAGCCACATATTGTCGCCCTTTATCCAGCGATCGGGATAGTCCGTCACTAGCTGCGGATACGCCGACAGCTGCCTGCCGATGAGATGGGACGCGATGAAATCAACCGTATCCCACCAGGAATGCTGCGTCACAAGCGTTTCCAGCACATCGATATGCCGCTCGCTTGCATGCTTCCCGTATTTCTCCAGCAGACTCATCGCCGTATAATGAAACTCGCGCTCCGGCAAGCTCCACAGCTGAAGGGCCGTCTCGCGCAGCTCGTCCCCTTTCGGCAACGGATTCGCTTTCCAGAACTCGCGCGTGAGCGCCTGCCGCTCTGGATTGCGAATGCCTAGAAACAGAAACTGATTGCGCATATACGCCTCCATCGGCGCAGCCTGCTCCGGATCGGCATGCTCTCTCAGCCAGCCTCAAACGCCGCGGCGCATTTGTTCACCATTCCGGCAACTCTCCTCGTCCATTATCGTTTGGTCCATACGGATCGCCGGTATCTTCATCCATTGTAGCGGTTCGATCATCATCCATAAACGAATAGCTCTCTTCATTCGCCGCATCCTGAATTTCCTCGGAGGTTAACGTGTAATAACCGTATCCGTCAGCGTCGTGTTTCTTGAGCGCCTTCTGCTTCATATAGCGCGGACTTCCCTCGGCCGCATCGTCGTCATAGAMGAGCAGGATGCCGTCGGTTTTGCGGAATAGCAGATCATCTCTCGCCGTCAGTTGCCATACGCCGCTATAAGGCTGATTGCTGACGGAGGAATAGTAGTCGACGCCCTTCAGCAACTGCTGAAAGTACTCCTTCTTATCGTCCTTCCAGTTCTCCTCGGGATTGCTGTACGCCGCAATAATAGACAGCTTCAGATGCGGATACGTCTCCTTGAGCGCAATGACAGCTTCGCACGCCCATAGATCAACGCCGTATTGACCCGGCGTAATGACCCATTCCAGTCCATCCTCGATAATAGGAATGAGCTTGTTCGTCAGCGCCTTCTGAATATAACCGATCCCTTTATGCTTCTGGTTGAAAATTTGCAGCTCATGCGCCCGGTATCCCGTTACTAGCAAGTTTTTCATACATTCACGCCTTCTTCGTATGTCGCCTGTTTCTCTATTACCCTACTATATCATAATGAGGCGGAACGATGCGAAGAGGCTGTCACAACGGTTCAACAGCACCGATAGACAGCCTCTTCGTCTGGGCTTCATCATTTGTCCGCGCCCTTCACGCTAAGCAGCGAGCCTAGCTGCTCCAACACGTTGCCGCCGCCGGTAAGCGAGATCGTGCCGATCTTCTCGCATATTTTCTCCAGAAACTCAAGCTCCTTGAGCCGGTACAGCGTAACGTTCTCGTCCATCAGCTTCGCCGTGTTCAGCAGGCTCCGAGTCGAGGCCGTTTCTTCGCGGCGGGTAATGATGTTGGCTTGCGCCTTCTTCTCCGCGAGCAGCACCGTGTTAAGAATGTCCTTAATCTCGCCTGGCAAGATAATATCCTTAAGACCTGCCGATACGAATTCCACGCCATAGCTGTCGCTCTTCTCGTTCAGGCGCGATAGGACGAACGCCGCGATTTCCTGCTTCATGCGCAGCAGATCGTCAAGCTTCATCGTGCCGACATACTCTCGCAATATGAGCTGGAGCAGGATATACACTTGATCCTCGAACGACTTGATCGCGAACGCCTTGAGCGGATCGACAATCTTATATTGGCAGACGAAGTTAAGCCTAAGCGTTACCTTATCCTCCGTCATTATCTCTTGGCCCGTCATGTCGAGCTGCTGCTGACGCAGGTCGAATGTTTTCACCAGCACGGACGTTGGGCTTTTCCAAAAATAATATTTGCCCGGACGGAGCTCCCGCTTAAGCACATTGTTATAGAACAACAAGCCCGTCTCATGGTTTGCGACCTCCGACATTTGATAATAGCCCTGCAGCTTGTTCAAGGCGATCAGGCTAACATCGGAGCTTATCTCCGGATTTCGGAAGTCAACGGTCACGAACGTATGCTTATGCAGAACATTCCAGTATGCGTATGTGCCGGCCGTTAGCAGCGAGACGAACTTGCCGTCCCGGTAATGGAGCGCGTATTCATAGTCTTGCACGTCAATGACGGTCAGTTCCGAAAGCAACTCCGCATCCTTCAAAAAAAGATTCAAATCTTTATTCGGCACATCGAATCGTTTCGCTGCATTCAGCACGACGATCGACTCCTCGGAAAACATCGTATAGCGATAGACGCCTGGCGGCAAATGCTTCACATAGCTGCCTTTCTTGAACAGCAAGCCGCGCTCGTCGTCTTTGATCGTTACTTTAGTAAACATATCAACACCTCTTTACATGTCGTTTCATTTCGGTTGATGGGTGACCTGACCTGGACGGCAATTTTCCTGTCGATGAGACGGAACCGGGCTTAAGAGGAAGGGCGGCGTGCCTCATGCGCGCAGCCATCCATAAGCGGCGACAAGCTCGCTTGCCGCTTGCACCGCGGTATGTCAGGCGTGAGCGATGGAGCATGCGTTCCTTAAGCGGTATCCGCACGGCTGCTTAGTCCATCTTCAGTCGGAGTCTATGTAAGCCCTCCGTGAAAATTGCCGAGGCTGGTCGTTAATAGGATTAGGTTCTCTCGATTAAAAGTCGAGTGCTCTACCATGAGCGTGCGTGAAAGGCACGTGGGGAATCGAACCCCTGCTTCATACTACATGTGGGAGATTAGCGAGGCGATGCGCGATACAGCATACAAGCGCATAACATGCGCAAGCACTGCGGGACTCTATGAAATCCCAGCCAAGGTATGCCACCCCTGCCGCTAACCTCATCTATTATTGATGTTATCTTTAATAGCGCATTGGTAAGCGTAAAAAAACTAGATGCCCTTGATCGCAGCCATCGGCTTGCATTTGGCGACGACGCCGGCTAACGACGCGCCGACAACGCTGTCGATAATTTGATCGACGTCCTTGTAGGCTTGCGGGCATTCATCCAGAATGCTCTGCAGCGAGCGGTGATTCACGAGCACCTCATCGTCCGTGCCGACCTTCATCGATTGCTCGAATTGGTCGACCGTGACGAGCAGCTTCGTCGCTTTGCGCGATCTCGCCCGCCCCGCTCCATGGCAGATGGAATAAAAGTTTTTCATTCCTTCCTCGCGGCCAACCATAATGTAGGAGGACGTTCCCATCGAACCGGGGATCAACGCCGGATGCCCCGTCTCCTTGTATGCCGCCGTGTTCAAGAAATGGCCTGGCGGCAACGCGCGCGTCGCGCCCTTGCGATGAACGAGCATCGGTTGATTGCGGTGGAATTCCTTGAGCGCGTAATTATGCATCAAGTCATACAGCACCGGCAGCTCCATCCCCTCGCCGAACACTTCCTTGAACGCTTCGCGTACGCCGTAAGCAATCATATGGCGGTTGCTTACCGCAAAGTTAAGCGCGGAGTACATCAGATTCAGGTACGTCTGCCCTTCGCGGCTCGCGATTGGCGCGTAGATCAGCTGCGGGTCGGGATTGCTGACGCCCCATTGACTCATCGCTTCCTTAATGACGTTGTTATGCTCGCGCCCTACCATTGCTCCCCAAGAACGGGAACCGGAGTGGATCATGACGACGACTTGCCCGTCGAATAAGCCCCATTTTGCCGCTACCGCCTCGTACTCCTCGTTAATTTCCAAGTACTGAATCTCGATAAAATGGTTGCCGCTGCCCAGCGACCCTAATTGGCCATGCGCATGCTTACGAATCTTGGGAGGCAGTTGCTCGAGATAAGCGTGATCATATGGGAAAGTGGATTGCTCCACATGGGTAAGCCATTGCTTATTCGGAATATATTTATCCGGCAAGCCCTTGAGGCCGTTTCTTACGACGCTCATAATATCGATGTCATTGTAATTCGTATTCGTACGCTCGTTCGTCGGGACATATTTTTCGATTGCCGCAATGAGGCTTCGGCGAATCTCTTTATTTTGTATATCGCGCTTATGCAGCGGCGTTGTATGAACGCGCATGCCGCAGCCGATATCCGAGCCTACGATCGATGGCGATACGCAGCCGTTCTTCATGCTCCATACCGCCGTCGTGCCTATGCATGTTCCTACTCCGACATGCGCGTCCGGCGTATAGCTCATATAGACGTTGCGCGGAATTTGCAGATTGTTGTTCGCCATCTCGAACACCTTCGGTTCGAAAGAAGCGAGCACTTCCTCGTTGGCGAACAGATGAAGCTTGCCGCTCGCAAGCTCTAGCTCGTAGTGATTGCCGCCGTGGTTTTTGTAAGGATGGTTCAATTGAAGTTTCATCATAACTCCTCCTGACTCTATGTCCGTATATCGTTAATGTTTGATTCGAATGTTGTAGGTTAAGGCGTCTTACGAGTTCTATCATGACTCATTTCGTTAGCTGCGAACATGGCGAAAGTATTACAAAGCATAATCAAATCAGAAATTCGATGATACAATGGATAAATGAGGACGCCTCTGGAGAGGAGCAAAACGAACATGGCAAGAGAAAGCTTCGATAAGGAAATTCAGTTTTTGCGGATGCTGGCGCTAACGAGCGGCGCTTACAGCCGTCAGCAGTTCGCCGACAGGCTCGGCATTTCGGTACATACCTTCGATAAAACGCTAAAGCGGCTTAAAGAAATCGTAAGCACGGTTCACCAGCAGCTTCCCGCGGAGCAGAGCAAGGAGCTGGCGGAAACGATCCGGTTCAATTACTTCGACAGGGCCGATCCGATGCTGCTCTTCCTATTCCGCGCCAAGTCGCTCAAGGAGTCGGAGAGCGAACGCATATCTCTGCTGCTCGCGGCGATGAGCGACCAAGCGCGGACGGCGATGGAGCTGCTCGATATTTGTTACGCAAGTCTACCGGAGGAGCAGGCTCTGCCCGATGAGAAGACGATTCGATCCGACCTTAAATACTTAGAGCAGGTCGGCGTCATTCGCAAAGCTCCCGGACCGCGCCCATCCCGCTACCGCCTTCATAACGATTGGCTGACAGAGCTGACAGAGGATGAATGGCTTGATCTGTACGATTTTGTAGACGTTATGGCGAATACGCAAGTCCCTTCGCTCCAAGGCTATCTGCTGCGCGACAGCTTGAAGAAGCAGCTGCTGCGCAGCAACGTGGAGCAACAGGCGCTAGGCGCTTTTTTATATAAATATCATTACTACTCCCGCCTGCTGGATGAGGCTCATCTGTTCAGCCTGCTAGCCGCCATTGAGCAGCGCAAATACGTTACGTTTCTCTACTTCTCGCCGAAAAAAAAGAAGAGCTATGCTTCGCAGAACACGAACCCGCTATTCGAACGAGATTCCGAGGGCGTATTGGAGCGGGCGTTGCCGCTGAAGGTCGTATACGATCATCAATACGGCCGTTGGTACTTGCTCGCCTACCATGCGCGGCATAACATTCGCAAATACCGGTTGGAAGGCGTCACCCAAATTGCGGATGACGGCGTATCTGCTCCCGCCGAGCTGTTCGGGCAGAGGCTTGCCGAGCTGGAGGAGAAAATCGCTTATTCCTGGCTCATCGATACGGGAAAGCGGGTTACGGTTCGGCTGCGGTTCTTCAATCCCGGCGACGGCTCGCGTAATTTCGTGAAGGACCGCGTGCTTCATCAAGGGCAATGGGGAGTCATTGTTCAGGAGGATGGAATTTCCTTTCTATACGAGATTGAAGTGAACGGAACGCTGGAGATTAAGCCATGGATACGCAGCTTCGGTTCAAGCTGCGAGGTGCTTGAGCCAGCCCAGCTGCGGCGGGAAATGATCGAGGAATGGAAGGAGCTGAAGTCGTATTATGAATCCGTTTGAGAAAATTTTCAATTATCAAGTCATCTCGAAGCTCGACGACTCCGGCACATTCCTAGCCACCGCTCACGAGAGGAGCTGGCTGAAGACGATGCTGTCCGAAGCTGCCTCGCAGCACGCATTCACTCCGGAGACGCTGAACAAGCTGCTGACAATGCTGGAGGCTGATCCCGTGCTGCGAACGGACGACCGACTCAGCGAGAAGGCACGCAGCAAAGTCGTCCATGTGTACCATCCGCTGCTGCGTCAACTGCGGCGAGCCATTATGAATCGAAGCGGGATCACGCTCAGCTTCCTGACGAAGGACGGCAGCCTTAACGCTCGCCAGAGCGCTGTTCCCTATAAGCTCGAATATTCGATGGTGAAGCGGGAATGGTACCTGCTATGGTTTCACCTTAGACGCCGCAAGCTGCTTACGACAAGGCTGAACAAGATTGTCGATATACAGGAAATGGATCTGCCGCCTTCGCAGTATGAGCAGCTTCAAAGTTCTATTCGCCGGTTGATCGACAGACGCAATATGACGGTGGCGATCGAGGTCGTACAGCAATACAACGAAGAGCTGTCGCGTATCCTTTACGCTTTCTCCTGCTTCGATAAGAAAGTCGAATACGATGCCGTTGCCCATGTGTACACGATTCAGCTGACCTTCCCCGGCGAAGAGCAGGAATATGTGCTCTCCAAGCTTCGTTTTCTAGGCAAGCGGGTTAGACTCGTAGACGGCGATTACTTAAAGAGCCGAATGCTGAACACAGCCAATATGGCGCTTGAACGTTACGGACAGTTGGATTAAAAAACACCCCTTCTCAGAGGCGGCTTATTGCAGCCCCCGGTTGAAGGGGTGTGCGTTTGTTTTGAGCTTCATGAGTGGATTTTGTGCAGTCAAATGGACGGAGGATGGCCAATGAGGACTCAAATGCCGGTTTTGACTGTATGGTTTCCACTCAAGAGTCACTTAATAGGCGATTAGCCCAATTAGACTTTATGAAATACAGGCTAATCGTAATCGTAATTAGGTAACCTTCTACCAACGTTGCAAGCATCGCTATACGACGTAGCGGGCAATAAAATCATGGACTTTGCGCTCATAGACAGCTTTATTCGTGCTATAAGCGAGTCCGTGCCCAGCCCCTTCCGCGACGTACAGCTCCTTCTCCGTATGGCAAGCGTCATACAGCCGGTAAACCATCTCCGTCGGCACGAACGTATCGTCGCTGCCGTGAATGAACAGCATCGGCAGCTTGTTCCGCGCCAATTGGCGCAGCGCCGACGCTTCCGCGAAGCTGTAACCGGCCTTTAGCTTCGTCAATAAGCTGGTAGCCTGCAGAATAGGGAAAGCCGGCAGCTTGTACAGCCGCTTAAGCTGGTATGCCAATTGGTCGCGCACAGACGTATAGCCGCAATCCTCGATAATGGCCTTCACTTGCTTCGGGAGCGGTTCTCCGCTAACCATCATGACGGTCGCTCCGCCCATGGATATGCCGTGCAGGACGATCCGGGCTTCTTCCCCGACGGTATCCACCGTCTTCCGAATCCACTGCAAATAATCATTCCGATCAACCCATCCGAAGCCGATGTAGTTCCCTTCGCTCTCTCCATGCCCCCGGTCATCCGGCATCAGCACGTTATAACCGAACTGCTCGTAATAGAAACGAGCGATAAGCCCTAGATCCTTGCCTTTCGACGAATAACCGTGTGCCAAGATAACCGTATTCGCGGTAGGCGATTTGGCCGGCAAATAATAGCCCTGAAGCTTAAGACCATCCTTCGTCGTAATATGCCAAATCTGAGGGTTTTGGCTGTCTACCCACTGTACGCCGTCCAGCTCGAGCGCGGCGGGCACATCCTCCTCCTGCAACCCAAGGTCGATCGCCGATTCTGCCTCGCCGCCCCCGTCGTTCTGAACCAGATCTCCGCTGCTGCTAAGAAAGTCTTTGGACCCGCGCTTGATCGCGAGGTTATAGAAGTAAACACTAATGACAGCCAGCACGGCTATCACGATAAGCACTAATAAAATGATCCCGATTACGACTACGATTCCGTTCATATGCGTCCGCTCATTTMACCTTGGATTGCCAGCTAACCAGCCACCCATCCCGCGCCTTCTCACATGGCTCGCTGCTCGCTCTTATTTGATCCATTAGCTTTGTATTTGAATCCATAGTACCATTATTAACCTTAAGTTTGCCATCGATCCGGCATTCCATGCACGTCAGGCTGAAGCTCGGTTCAGCTCATTATTTGCGTTTTGCGACCTTATCCCAAATAAGATCGCCGCTAACCGCATCGATATAACGTAAAGTTCTGCTGTGACTTCCCTCGAAGGGCAGCTCGTCCTCGGAGGCAATGGATTCATAAATAAGCCGATAGGCGGACGGCGGCTTATCTTGATCTTGATTTTGATCTAAGTACCATCTTAATCGCAGCCGATTGTAGGCCAAATATGGCTTCAACGCATCTTCAGCTGTAAGTGACGGCTCAAGCTTATGCTGCTCCAGCTTATGGAGCAGATACGCGGATACTCCGCTATAGAGCAGCACCTCTCCGGTTGCTGTGCTGACGCTGATCGTGACACGCTCCAGATGAAGAGGCACGTCACTGATATAGACAGGCAAATAAAAGAACTCCCGCTCAACGGCTTCGGCTTCTCCATCCCCAGAGCCGTGCGCTTCTTGCAACTGGAGGTAGCGATCGTACTCGGGAAACACAAGCTCCATAAATTGCTTCGCACGGCGCCAGCATTCGGGACGGCTTAGCGGCGTCTTCGAACCCTCCGTACGTGCAGCACTTACTCGGCGGCTATAACAGCTGTACTCGATAAGACGTCCGGTCGACTTCTCGAACCGAAGTCTATGCGAAGCACTCATGTTGCGCAGTTGCTCGCCCCATCTCCGTTCCATATAACCGTCAACCGACAGAGCTTCCGCCTCTGTGCTTGGCTGTTTCTCATCCTTGTGCCTATAAATCAGCGTAATGAATTCGCCATCGTCATGGCTGCGATCAAGCCTATACGCCCGGCTATCCACGCCTAGCTTCGTTTCGATCTCGGCTCGGTCGGCTTCCGCATACCGAAGAGGAGCTTGCATGATTCCTTCTCTTCTCAAGATAGGGAAACTAGGCGGCAAACGGTAGTGATCGGGTTCGTATAGATCAAGGCCGGTCGACGCATCAAGCATACGCCACTCATCAGTAGGAACATAGACGAGCCTGTATGCGTCGTCATCATCAATCGTATCTGCATCGACGGCATAACCTTCATGGACAGCAGGGTGCATGGCAACTATCGCAAGCTCCATACGAAGCTCCCGCTGAAGCCGTGATTTGATCGTATCGGCAGTCGTTATTTCCTTCGGCCATTCCGGCCTTGCAGGCATGTCAGCGCCATAGCAATTCCGATATCTGATCACGTTCAGCTCGGCGTCAAGCGTCAGCTCGCAGCCGGTATCCGGCAGTGCAACACCGCCGACCTCTTCCCTGAACGTCATATACGTGCAGCTTTGTCCTTCTTCTACATGCACCCATGTTAGTCGAGAAGGATCAACTGCATGTTTCGTTAGAAAAGCATCCGTAACCGCCTTTACATCCTCCAGAGGACACTTGCGCGGCCCGGCCGGCTGACTGGCGGATTCGATTCGCAATTCGAGCAGCGCAGCAGTGTCCAGATCAAGCGCGATCTCAATGCGCTCTTCAGAATGCTTTGGATGCTCCCAAATATAGCCGCGTTCCCGCGCATCATCCTTAGGGATGCTGTCCTCCATCACAAGGAGGTAGCCGGGCGGAATTACCGTAACCGCCATCGCTGCCTCGCGCAGCTTGTTGTGATCCATAGACAACTTCTTAATCTCCTATTCGGTTTCGTCTCCTCCGGGTACAGCTATCGTTAGCGATTGTCTACTTTCTCCGGATAGAGATCATGATTCATAAGGCGGAAATCTGCCATTTGCTCGTATTTGGTGCCTGGCTGGCCCCAATTGCAATACGGATCGATAGAAATGCCGCCTCTTGGCGTAAATTTCCCCCATACTTCAATGTAACGCGGATTCATGAGCGCAATCAAGTCGTTCATAATGATGTTCATGCAATCCTCGTGGAAATCGCCATGATTGCGGAAGCTGAACAAATACAGCTTTAACGACTTGCTCTCGACCATTTTCACATCGRGAATATAAGAAATATAGATCGTCGCGAAATCCGGCTGCCCCGTCATCGGGCACAAGCTCGTGAATTCAGGACAATTGAACTTGACGAAGTAGTCCCTATTCGGGTGCTTATTATCGAACGTCTCTAATATTTGAGGCGCATATTCAAAAATATAGTTCGTTCCTTGATTGCCAAGCAGCGTCACGCCGTTCAGCTCTTCTTTGCTTCTTCCTTCCATAACCGATACCCTCCAACTTTGTTCTAAAATGGTTCATGCTCTAAACGCCTTTCTTATTGCCCCAAACCCATGTATGCAATTGCGGCAGCACATGTACGCTGCGCAGCTCCGAATTGTGCATTACTTGCTCGATGAGCCATTCATAGCGCTCTACCAAATAAGGAAGCATTTGCGTAGGCTCCGTCTCTCGCAGATTCGCATTGCCCGCCTGTACATAGAACGGTACGCCTGGATAACGGAGATGGACGAATGTCGCATATTCCAAATCCAGCTCATCGAATACGACCGTTTTCAAGCAGAAGCTGCGCGACTTGCTTTGCAGCTTGCCCACAATATCGTCAAGTACGGCCCAGTCCGTCGTCATGCCGGAGCTCGGCGGCTTCGGCGACAGCGTCAGATCGTCAATGTCCAAGAACCAGTCCTGCCATCGGCTTCCCTGCGTCTCAAGCGCAGAACGAATCCCCCGCTCGTGCAGCCCATCAATTAACTCGCCGAGGGCGGGCAGCAGAGCAGGATTGCCGCCTGAGATCGTCACATGATCAAAGCAGTCTCCGCCCAGCGCGCGCAGCTTCCCTATAATTTCATCCGCTGCGAGCATTCGGATATCGTCCTTGCCGGTGCCGTCCCAGGTGAAGGCGGAATCGCACCAGCTGCACCGATAATCGCAGCCGGCTGTGCGGACGAACATCGTCTTGCGTCCGATGACCATTCCCTCGCCTTGAACAGTCGGGCCGAACAGCTCCAATACCGGAATAAGCTTCGAATTAGCGCTCATCGACTGCCGCCGCCTTTCGCTTCGGCCGATATACGCAATAGCTTGTAGGCGTCTCGCGAAGAAACACCTGCAAGACGCGCGGCTGATTGGCAATAGCGTCCAGATAATTCTGCACGAGCTCAGCGATCGTGCGCGCCACGACTTCCGTCGTCGGATATCGCTCCGGCTGCTCGTCGCTGAAGCTCTCCGTATCGTCATTAAGCAGCGTATGATCGAACCGATCATGGATCAGCCGCTTAATAATCGCGAAATTCACGAGAAAGCCGGACTGGTCGAGTTCGTCGCCCGCTACCGTCACGTTCGCATAATACGTATGTCCGTGCGTTTGGCGGCACTTGCCTGCATCTTCCGAAGGGACAAAGTGCGCTGCGGCGAAATGAAAGTCTTTGTTCAGCTCATAACTATAATCATGCGCGACCGAAGGATATATTTGTTGAAGCATCAATTAACCTCCTCCTTGTCGCCTTTAGCCTCCAAGTAATCATCAAGCCCTTTCTGACGAAGCAGACAGGCCGGACAATGTCCGCAGCCGTCCGATGGAATGCCGTTATAACAGGTCAACGTCCGCTCCCGCACATAATCGAAGGCTCCAAGCTCGTCGGCAAGCGCCCACGTCTCTGCTTTGTTCAGCCACATCAGCGGCGTATCGATAACGAAAGGATAATCCATCGATAAATTAAGCGTTACGTTAAGCGACYTCACGAATACATCCCTGCAATCGGGATATCCGCTGAAGTCCGTCTCGCATACGCCGGTAACAATATGTGCAGCGCCAATCTGCTTCGCGAGCACAGCAGCGAACGTTAGAAACAACATATTGCGTCCGTCAACGAATGTCGTAGGCAGCTCGCCTTCTTTATGTTCAATCTCGATATCGTCGCGAGTCAGCGCGTTAGGCGCTAACTGATTCAGGAGCGACATATCCAAAATATGATGCTTCACGTTTAAGTCTTTCGTAATCTGAGCGGCAACCTCAAGCTCTAGCTTATGGCGCTGTCCGTAATCGAACGTAATCGCCTCTACTTCATTGAACCGCTCCATTGCCCAGAATAGGCATGTCGTGCTGTCTTGACCGCCGCTGAATACGACGACTGCTTTACCTTGCTTCATGCTCCATCTTCCTCTCGCTTTATAGATCATTGATCGGAGAAGAAAGAGATCGCCCTAGTTCCATCCTTATGCTGCTTGCGTTCCGATTCCAAAGAAACGGCGCGAAGCGGGTACTGCCGCTTCGCGCCGAACGCAAAAAGACGAGGCTCTCGTGAGAAGCCTTCGTTTTGCATAGTTTTTTATAGAGGGAGTTCGCGAACCTCTCCCGGCCGCCAACGGCGCCGGAATTTCTTCTTCAGTTGTATAGGAGTACTATAGCACAGCCGTTCCCGATTGGATACTGCCAGTTCGAGCTAAATAGCTACGGCTTTCAGTTCTCTTAACGTCTGCAGCATATGTTCCGCCAGCTCGGGAATGTCCTCCATTTGCTCCTCGCCGATCGTTCGATTGAACTTTAGTTCAATTTTGTTCGTATAAAAAACGGCCTGTGGCGGAGAATCCTGCCCATGCACATAGCTGATCGTCTGAGTAAAGGGCATATCGTCGCCCCATATCGTTCTCATAATGCCTTCAATCTGACGACACTGGTCGGCCGGTTCGCTTATCGCGACTCGGAAACGCAACGATAACGAGCATCCGGCTCCGGCCGCCGCCGCATCGCCGTCTTGGTCCATCAGCTCGGCCGCAAGCTGCCGGAGCGAGGACGCCAGCCTAACTTCGGCCGACACTCCGGACTGCCCCGCAAGCGTGAATCGCAGTCCGAACTCGCGTGCCATAACCGCCATTTCCATCCGGTCATTCCGGCCCACGATATCGATCAGCCGATCCAGATTGTCTAAATCGTAAAAATGATTCTCGAGCGCGACTTTTACATTTTCGAACACCGTTGGATCAAACACCCGCATACCTCGCGATCTATAACGTTGATCCATCTATTCTAGTTCAATTATCTAAAAAAATCGACAGCCTTTATCGCAAATACAAGTTCAGCGGCGCAAGCCCCAGCTCGCGCACCCCTTCGACTACCAAACCAGCAACACGGATCGCGCCAAGCTCCTGGAAATGCGTATCGTCCTGCGCCCCATCTGGAAAATGAATGAACTCGCCTGGATACGCCCACATGAACAGCGCTTTGGAAGGCTCGTCTCCAAGCCCCTCGTACAGCGTCTTGCTCTTCGCTGCCAAATCGATAAGCGGAACGTCGAGCTCGCCCGCAAGCTCCTTCATGCCCAGCAAGTAATCGCCATGCGTATCGATAATGCGGCCTTGCGAATCGAACTTGCGGCGATGCATCGGCGTTATGAGGACAGGAATTGCCCCTCTTGCCCTTGCTTCCTCCACATAAATTGCCAGCTTCTCCTTGTAGGAGCCAAAAGGCTCGGTTGCCCGCTCCTCATCCTGCTTCTCGTCGTTATGGCCGAACTGAATCCATAAATAATCGCCGGACTTGATTTCGTCCAATATTGGCTTCAAGCGCCCTTCAGAGATGAAGCTCTTCGAGCTGCGTCCCGACTTTGCATGATTGTCGATCGCTACATCGGTCTTGAAGTACAGCGGCAGCATCTGTCCCCAACCCGCATAAGGGAAGACGTCCTGATCGGTCACCGTGGAATCGCCGGCAAGGAAGATCGTCGTCGCTTGCTTCGCTTCCGCAATATCAAGCGCATTAATACGCGGCGCTACGCCGGAGAAGGCAAGCCGCAGCTTGCCGTCCGTCACTTTCACCGTGAAGCTGTGCACCGCGTATTGCCCCGCCGACGTCACGATCTTGTTCAGCACCATTCGGCCGACCCCGTATTTCAAGCTAGTAACGGTAGGCGCTATTGCGTCGCCCATCGTTACTGTAATCGTGTACAGACCATTAGGCAGCTTCACGATGAACGCAGAATCTAGAGGAATGCAGAAGGCGCTGCGCAGCCGGTCGCCTTCGCCGCGATCGCGCGAGCTCACACGCTCACAGGATTCAAAGCCGTAACCCTGTTCATCGGTATACGCCGTATCCGGCAGGATTTGAATATATTCTGTACCTGGCTGCGGCGAATCGCCAATGCCGAAATCGAATCGATAAGTTGTAGCCACTTTGCACCATCCTATCATCAAGTATCATTAATGATAGAATAGCAGAATAGCTGCTTATAAAGGTAGCAAATAACGGATCATTTTGTTCAATATTCCGATATGTTGCGATGATGCTATAGCGTCACATGCTTCACTTTCATCAGCTCGCCAACCTTAGCGAACAACGAGGCATTATGACCGATGGATAATGCGCAATGATGCGTCGGCGCTTCAGCGAACCAGCTCGTCATATAATCATCCGGCGCAAGGCGGAACTTGATAGGCGTCTGCGTATTGCCGATGCGCATAATCGGACCGTTCGTCGACTCACCTTCGCTTGCGATCAGCTTCAGCTTTCCGTCTCCGGTCTGCGTGACGTTCAGCGTCGTTACGGCCCCCGCGCGAACCTTCGCCTCGACGGATACGCCCGTACCCTGCTTGCCGTGATACAGCCCCATCCCCCTCAGTACAGGCTTGCCTTCCGAGATCGCAATATGGAACGGTCCGTCATGTCCGAGCAGAATCGTATCGTCTACATAATCAACGACAACGATTTCGGAGAAGCTGCCTCCCGTTCCAAGCAGATCGCATATTTTCATCGCAACGGCCGTCTTGAGATCGCCTTCGCCCGAGCATGGAATGCCGCGAGCCGTCAGCAAGGAATGACCGACAATGAAGCCCGATTGCAGTTTCTCGTATTCACCGCCCGGAGCGCCATGATAGTAGTAGGTTAGCGCATCCAAATCATACTCGCGAACGAGACGCTCCTGCGCCGCCGCCACCTTGCACGACCATTCGAGCTGTTCTTCTGTCGGCTTCCTTGCAATCGGATCGGACGGCGAATCGCCGCTAATCTGGAACATCTCATGCACCTCATCCAGCTTCGCCTTCACTTCCTGGGGCGTAACTTGCCGCAAATGCCGATCGAGATCGCACATCTCGAGCACTTCGACATGAAGTCCAGTCTGCGCCGCAATCATCGTGAAGTCGCTGTACATATCCAGCATGCCGCTGTACGTATTTCCTAAGAAGCCGAAGCGGCTATGCTGCAGGTTGCGCGGTACGGCGGCCGCGCGCACCCATTCCTCAATCTCCCGCCAAGCGCGCACCGCTTCCTTGCGCTGGGCTGTAATTTCGTTCGTTAGTGAAATAGCGGGCGTATAGTCCAAGCCGAGCAGCCCGTTAACGACGCGGAACGGGATCGCTGCGCGATTGAACGTGTTGGCGAATTCGGGTACCGGACACGCTCCGCAATGCGCCAGCCATTCGCCGGTTGTCGTCCGGTCGTAACTAATGCGCTCCGTCGGCTGCAGATTAAGAAATACGACCGGCGCTTTATTAATCTGATGAACGGGCAGCACGGTTGAGCTCGTCGAATACGTAGCAGCATGGCAGAACACCAAGTCCACCTGCTGCTCGTTCATCCACTCCCCTGCCTTGCGTCCTTCCCCTTCCGTATCCACAAGACCGTAGTTGTATACGTCTCCCCAAGCGGACATCCGCTTCTCGATGAATTGCCCGTATTCAATCAACCGCTCCCGCAAACCGGGAAATTGCTCCCAATATGCTCTCAAGCCAACAGAATAAAGACCGATCCGTGCTCTCTTGCTTGGTTTAATAGCAGATAGTAACGTCAGCTTTACCACCTCGTCATTTTATGAAATAATAGCTTTATATCCACATTGTAACGGCTTTCAATGCCAATAACATCAGATCATCTTGGTCAAAAATAACACAATCTTGCGAGGTGAGCTCCTATCATGTGCGCTTATAGCGAAAGAAGTTATCCCGCCTGGTCGGATAACTCCGTCCGGCTGTTCGCTACACCGTCGGCCTTCGCCAAGGAATCGTTGTTCTATGTGCAGGAGATCGGATATTTCGAGACGCTCGAACGTTATTTTACAGAAAGGGAACAGCTTGAATCGTATCTCCTTGTATATACCCTAGCCGGAAGCGGGCGATTGACCTACCGGGGCACGACATACCCGTTAATGGCCAAGCAGCTGTTCTTCATCGATTGTATGGATTATCAGCACTATGCAACCGAGCAAGGCCAGTCCTGGGACATGTTATGGGTGCACTTCAATGGCAGCGCAGTCCGTGCCTACTACGAGCAATTCGCATTAAGCTCAGAGCCTGTACTGAAGCTCCAGCCTGACACACCAGTGCCTGCGCTGCTTCGTCAATTGCTAGAGCTGCATGCTCGCAAAAGCTTCCGAACCGAGCTAGTCGGCTCGCAGCTGATTACGGAGCTATTGACCGAGCTGGTCTTGACCGCTCAACAGCTTGAGCTTCCTTATGCGGATATCCCAAGCTACATCGGCGAGATCACGCAGTGGATGGATGAGCATTTCGCGGAAAGGATGTCGCTAACCGAGCTGGCAGCGGAGCATGCGGTCAGCAAATACTATCTGGCCAAACAATTCAAGCGTTATACCGGCTTCTCGCCGAATGAGTACCTCATTAATACTCGGATTACGAGAGCGAAGGAGCTGCTCAAATATTCCGATATGCCGATCGCCGAGATCGCCGTGCAGATTGGCATCGACAATGTCAGCCATTTTATATCGCTGTTCAAAGACCGTGTGGAGCAAACGCCGCTCGTCTACCGCAAAAAATGGCGGCAAAGCTAGGCTATCAAGCTTTATTTGCGCCTATAATCGACATGACTCTCTTTCTTCTCCCAAAGTTTGCGTTGGGCGCGGAATTCCGTATACTTATAGATAGGATGCATACAAGAGCTATTTTACTAATTGGGGTGACGAAGTGGACGATTTGAAGCAAGCATATGAACGCTTGGGGTTRCCGGAATTAGCTCCGAGAGAAGAAGTAGAGAAGCGCTACACGACATTGATGCGCAGAGAACGCTCGCGAGCGCAGCAGCAGGATAGCGGTACGGGAAGCAGCGGCAATGATGAGTTCGCGCTTATCACTGGGGCGTATCGATTCATCCTCGAATACGAGGACCGCAAGACGACCGATGCGTTCAATGAACAGGAATACGGCAAGTACAAGGGCATGGCTGACAAAGCCCAGAAGATGGACCATTTTTGGCGGTATTATAAGTTCCATACGCTCGGCGCCGTCGTAGCCGTCGCACTCATTATTTATGGTGTTATCAGCTTTGTTAACTATCGCGAAGAGAAAGCCTACCTGGCAAGTCTGCCTCCCGTCGATCTTGAAGTATCGTTCATGGGCAACTACTACTTGAATGATACCGCGGAGAAAGAAGAGCCTCTTGAGAAAGCGCTGCTGGCTGCTTTTCCGGAATGGAAGCGTTTCAAGACGATGCTGACTCCTGTGCCTGCGGACGAAGCGAACCAATATGCGTATATGCAAAAAGCTGTTCTCATGCTGGCAACCGAAAATCCGGATGTCTATGTGATGGACAAAAATATTTTCCAATGGGTAGGCGTTCAAGGGGTGTTGTTGCCGCTTGACGATGCAGCTGAAGGGGAACTGAAGCCGTTGCTCAAGGACGGCCTAGCACAAAAGCTCAAGACAGAGGAAGATACTACCGAACGGATTTACGGCATCGATCTAAGCGCAAGTTCGCTCGTAACGGACCTGCCGCTCTACAAGCAGGATATGATCGTCGGCATTCGCGTCAATGCGAAGAACCCGGACAAGGCGCTGCAATTTATTAAGAAGTATTTGGGGACGGTTAAGTAACGGTATGACCATCCATGAGAAAGAGGCTGTACCCGCGTCATGGCGATGCAGGTGCAGCCTCTTCTCTTCGTCTATCCTAGTGTGAAAATGCAAGTAGTTAGGATCCGATATGCTTCAGCACGATAGACTCAATATGCTGCAGATGGCGCTCCATCCGCTCGGCGGCAAGTTCGGCTTGCTGCTCCTTGACGGCTTCATAGATAGCGGAATGTTCCTCGTACAGCCTTCCGGCGACCTGCTCGTTCGCATACAGCTCGACGCGGCGAATATCGTGGATCGCTGTCTCGATCTTGCCCATGATCGATTCGAACAACCGCGCCATAATCGTATTATGCGTGGCCTTCGCAAGCGTCAGATGGAAGAGCAGATCAAGCCGCTCACCTTCCGCGTCATTGCCCACCGTCGTCTCCATCTGATGAATGATGCCGGCTAACGCCTCAAGATCGTGATTTGTGCGTTTCTTAGCGGCAATGGCTGCGTTCGACACTTCAAGCGACTCGCGCGCTTCGAGCAGCTCCAGCACCGTCTCGCGGTTCATCCGCAGTGACAGGAGCTCAGGAAGCTCTACCTCCGCAGGCGCGCTGCGAATGACGCGGCAGCCGCCCCCTTGCCGAATCTCGATCATGCCCATCGCTTTGAGCGCGCTAAGCGCTTCGCGCGTTGTCGAGCGTCCGACGCCGAATTGCTCCGACATCGTTTTCGTTGAAGGCAGCTTGTCGCCAACCTTCAGCTTTCCGTCCATAATGAGTCCCTTGATTTGCTCCGTTATTTCCTCGTAATGATTGCGTTTGGACAACTTCACGACATCCAGCGACGACATGCGCCTACCTCCTGTTTCTTAACCGACTAATAGCGCGTAAACGATTCCCGGACCATGGACACCGATCGTCAGATCATTCTCGATATCTGACGATCGGCTAGGACCGGTAATGAAATGAATGCCGGCAGGAAGCTTCTCGCGCCCTGCCTCATCGAAGGTCTTCAACACTTCGCCCAGCTTCGTCTTCAAGCGCTCTATTGGAATAATAATGATAAGCACGGTCGGCAGCAGGCTGACGGAACGTCCTTTATTCGGCGCGGACAATACGGTTACGGACCCCGTATACGCGACGGCATGGTCGGCGATAACGACGCCGAAGTCGGCTTCTGCCGCCCGTGCCCGCCAATATTGTTCAGGATCGGAATTCCATACCGACACCTTCGCATCCGCAAGCTCGCCTTCGAGATCCAGCGCATCCAGCTCCGGCTGGTTCTGGCGAATGACGTACTTCGCGCTCATCTCCTGCGCCTTGTCTGCGATGAACTGTTTCGCATCATTCATTGTCTCTAATCGCGCTACATGTCCGCCAACCGAAACGAAGTTATCGGTGAACGCCTTAATACGCTCTTCTTCGCTCCACTCGAACGCCTTCCAGAAGTCCGGCGCACCACGGAACGGATGCTGAGGCTTCTCGGTCATGCGGGGATGTCCGAGCCGCTGCGAAATGCCGTTCATGAATTGCTCCTGCTTCGTCTTCGATTGCGCTTCCAGCTTGGCGAGCCATTCCTTATGCGCCGATGTATCCGTATTAGCCATGACCATGTCCTCCTCCGTTCTTCTCGTTGTCCTTGCGCTTCTGTACCAGTTGCTCCATACGGCTCTGCATCGCTGGATCCATCGCCTTCAAACCTTGCTTCAATTCCTGATCAAGCGTATCGAAGCGGTCGCGGAACGATTCCTTCGGCAAGCTTGGCGTCACACGATAGGTATTCCAGCCTTTGAGCGGACCAAGCTTCGTCTTGATGACGCCGCTGCGAACGACAAGCTTCTGCCCCAGCTTGCCTAAGCGCAATACGCCGCCAAGGCGGGACGAGTTGCCCATGACGGTTGCAAATCCTTGCATCCCGATCGACTCCAGCTTGCTGCCGTTGCCGCTCTCGACCTTGCGGCGGCGCAGATAGACGAGCATATCATGCAGCGGAATCTTCACCGGGCAGGCTTCATAGCAAGCGCCGCATAAGCTGGATGCGTTCGCGATGTCATCCCATTCCGCGATATTTTTGTTGAGCGACGGGGTAAGGACCGCACCGATCGGCCCGCTGTAGGTGCTTCCGTATGCGTGTCCGCCGATATGGCGGTACACGGGACAAGCGTTCAAGCAAGCGCCGCAGCGAATGCAGTTCAGCAGCTCTTGGAACTCAGGGTCGCCGAGCTGCAGCGAGCGTCCGTTATCAACGATAATAATGTGCATTTCATCCGGACCGTCGGCGTCTTCCTCGCGGCGCGGACCCGTAATGCCGGACATGTACATCGTCAGCTTCTGTCCCGTAGCCGAGCGAGGAAGCAGCGTCGCCATCACTTCAAGGTCTTCCCAGGATGGAATAATACGCTCCATGCCCATTAGCGTAATCTGTGTCTTCGGAACCGTACTTACCATACGGGCATTTCCTTCGTTCTCGAACAGAACCATCGAGCCGGTCTCGGCAATGGCGAAGTTGCAGCCGGTCATGCCGATGTCTGCTTCGAGAAACTTCTCGCGCAGCTTCTTGCGCACGAAGCCCGCCAGCGCCGTCGTATCCGGCGGCAGCGTGTACCCCGCTTCCTTGGAGAGAAGATCGGCAATTTGGTATCTATTCTTATGAATCGCCGGAATAACGATATGCGACGGCATCTCGCCCGCCAATTGGATAATATATTCGCCAAGGTCGGTCTCAATCGCTTCGACGCCGATCGATTCCAGCGCATGGTTCAGATGCAGCTCCTCGGTAACCATCGACTTGGACTTCACGACCGACTTTGCGTTCGCATGTTCGGCGATGTCCAGTGTCAGCTTGACCGCTTCCTCCGTCGTATTCGCAAAGTGCACATGAACGCCGTTCGCGCGGGCGTTGTTGACGAACAGGTTCAAATAATAGTCGAGATGCGCGATCGTATGCAGCCGAATCTGTTTGCCGCGCTCACGCCACTCTTCCCAGTTGCCATGCTCCTCTGACGCTTTTTTCTTCCCGTTGCGCAGTCGTTCGGTCGTGAACTTCACCGCTTTGCGCAGAAACTCGTCATTCAGCGCCAGCTCCGCCCTTGCCTTTACCGTTGCCCCCGCTTGATGTGCTCCGCTCATGCTTCCTTCACCCCTTCGTACAGCAGCTCGGCGAGATGCATGACCCGCACCGGCTCGTTTCGATATCTCAAGTTGCCAGCAATGTTCATAAGGCATGCCATGTCGAGGCCGACAAGCACCTCTGCTTCCGTCTCAAGTACGTGATCAGCCTTCTCCGTAACCATCGCACCGGAAATGTCCGCCATCTTAACCGCGAACGTTCCGCCGAATCCGCAGCAATCTTCCGCGAATGGAAGCGGCACAAGCTCAAGGCCCTTCACTTGTTTCATAAGCGCCATCGGCTCATCCTTCACGCCGAGTATCCGGCTGCCGTGACACGACGGATGATACGTAACTTTATGCGGGAAAGCGGCACCTACGTCCGTAACCCCAAGCACCTGCACGAGAAACTGCGTGAATTCATAGGACTTGCTCTCCAAGGACTTCGCACGCTTCAGCATCACAGGATCATTCTCGAACAGCTTCGGATAATGATGAATCATGCCTGTGCACGAGCCTGATGGCGAAATAACGAAGTCGCTATCCTCAAAAGCATCCAAAATCGTCTTCGCTGATTCTCTCGCTTCCTTCCAATAGCCGCTGTTGAAAGCCGGCTGCCCGCAGCAGGTCTGTACGGTCGGAAACTGCAGCGATACGCCGTACTTCGCAAGCAGCCGCACCATCGCTTCCCCAACGCGCGGATAAATCGCATCGCTTAAGCAAGTAATAAATAAGGAAACCTTCATTCCGGCACCCCTCTCTTCACATCTAATAATGTCATTATATCAGGTTGTCAGACATGTTGAATATAAAAATGAGCCGTCCGTAGACGGCAAATGGAATAGTTGCGGCGTGACTCTACGCTGCTACACAATCGTTACAGCGATCTGCCGTTCTTCGAGCTGACTGAGCAGCTCGCCTGACAACCGCTTATCGGTAACGATGGTGTCAATATCGCCAAGCTCGGCGACGTTCGTGAAGGCGATGACGCCGAACTTGCTAGAGTCGGCAAGCAAAATGACCTGATCGGCCATGCCGACCATCTTCTGCTTGATCCGAGCCTGCAGCTCATTCGATTCGCTGACGCCGCGCTCCAGATGGACGCCCTTGCACGAAATAAATGCCTTATCCACATGGTATGCATCAAGCGAGCGCTCGGCTAACGGTCCCACATAAGAGAGCGAGCGGGAGGCAAGAATTCCGCCCGTCGAAATGACCTCGATCTTCTCCTTGCCGCTCAGCTCCATCGCTACCTTGATCGAATTCGTCAATACCGTGAGCGGAATATCCGGCATGCTGGCAGCCATGTACCAAGCTGTCGAGCTCGCATCTAGCAATATGCGATCCTTCGGCTGGATTAGCTTCACCGCTGCCTCGGCAATTAGCYGCTTCTCATCGGCATGCGTAATCTCTCGTTCAAAAAAAGGTATCTCCGGCTGCTGATCCTTCACGCTTACCGCACCGCCATGAGAACGGCGGAGCCTGCCGGCTTGCTCCAAACGATCAAGGTCGCGGCGGATCGTTTCCTCCGTCACCTGACAGAGCTCGCTTAGCTCCGTCACTCGAATGCTTCCTCTTTCATTCACTAGCTGTACAATTTTATCGTAGCGTTCCGCGACCAGCATACCGTACCTCTTTCTAACCTATATTTGATGGCAGCCCAAACAGTTGTTTAAGCGACCCCTGTCTTCACAACAAAAGCTTCATAAGCCCGTTCCCAAGCTTCCGACTGCTCCGGCTCGTATTCGTCCACAGGGAACGAATCGCGAATTACCTTGCGCGCTTCCCAAATATCGGTCAGCTTGCCGCCGGCAATCCACTGTACGATCATGTTGCCGATGGCGCTGCCTTCGACCGGACCGGCCCATACCGGCTTGCCGATCGCGTTAGCGGTCCATTGGCAAAGCAATTGATTCTGAATGCCGCCGCCAACCATATGCAGCCCGCCGAATCGGTTGCCCGACAGCTTCTCCGTCAGCTCCAACACAAAGCGATATTTCAGCGCCAAGCTCTCCAGCACGCAGCGCGTAATCGCGCCTACGCTCTCAGGTGCTTGCTGCCCCGTACGCTTGCAGTATTCAACGACGCGTGCAGGCATATCGCCAGGAGGCATAAATACGGGATCGTCAGGATCAACGAAAGCCGCGAACGGTTCTGCTTCGCCGGCCAACTTAACTAATTCGGGGAAGGAGAACGATTTTCCTGCACGTTCCCACGCTCTTCTGCATTCCTGCAAAATCCATAGGCCCATAATGTTCTTCAACAAACGATACGTGCCATACGCACCGCCTTCGTTCGTGAAGTTCAGTTGCTCCGACAGCTCGTTAATGACCGGCTCTCCCACTTCCGTACCCATGAGCGACCATGTTCCGCAGCTTAAGTAAGCGAATGAGCGATCGAACGCCGGAACGGCTGCAACAGCCGAACCCGTGTCGTGCTCAGCGACCGCAATAACCGGAACCGGATCAATGCCGAGCTCCTCGCACAAGGATGGGCGCAGCATGCCAACGCCTGTTCCAGGCTGTACAACCTCACCAAACAGATCCGGCGACAATCCAATGGCACGAATAAGCGTCTCATCCCAGCCTCCAGTTAACGGGTTGTACAACTGCGTCGTCGTCGCATTGGAGAACTCATTGTACATTTCGCCAGTCAGGAAATAACGGAGCAGATCCGGGATCATCAAGAAATGTTTCGCTTCCCGCAATAACGGCGAATGAGCTTGCTTAAGCGCGGCAAGCTGATAAATCGTATTAAAAGGCAAAAACTGAATGCCTGTACGTCCGAATATCTCCGAATCGCTTAGCTCCTCGCGAACCTTCTCCATCACGCCGTTCGTATGCGAATCGCGATAGTGATACGGATTGCCAAGCAGCTCGCCGTTCTCGCCGATCAGTCCGAAGTCGACCGCCCATGAATCGATCGCAATGCTGTCCAGCTTAATGCCGCGATGCTTCACAAGCAGCAAGCTTTGTTTCAACTCATGCAGCAGGCGCAAAATATCCCACTGCAGCCGGTCGCCTACCTGCACCGGATCATTGCTGAACCGGTGCAGCTCTTCGACCTCGATCTTGCCATCCTGCAAGCGGCCGAGCAGCGCTCTGCCGCTGCTCGCGCCAAGATCGAATGCGAGTATGGTCACCAGCTCGCACCGCCCTTGCCTCTAGCAAGAATGTCTTTGCCGTAGCTGCTGGCAAGATAAGCCTTCATCGGATCAAGCGGCAAGCCTTGCTCTTCGCGAATCGCGTGAAGCAGCGGCGTAACGTCGAATTCGAACGCTTTGCGAACGGCATCTTCCGCGCCGAGCACATCGTTGCTGTTAGCAGCAGCAGCCACTTCTTCATGGTTAATAAGCAGCGCTTTGGCGAAGTTCGTCTGAACATTGAGCACGGAACGCAGCATAGCCGGGATCTTCTGCTCGATGTTATGCGACTGGTCGATCATGTACGCGATATTCTCTACGTTGCTGCGAATAGCCGCATCATCGTCGCCTGCTGCATTCAAGATTTGATAGAAGATCAAGAACAGCTCGTATGGATTGACCGTGCCGACGATCAGATCATCGTCCGCGTATTTGCGGCTGTTGAAGTGGAAACCGCCAAGACGTTTCTCGTCCAGCAAGTAAGCCACGATATGTTCAATGTTCGCGCCAGGCAGATGGTGGCCCGTATCGACGAGTACTTCCGCTTGAGGTCCAAGCTTAAGCGCCATGTTGTACGCCATGCCCCAATCCGCAAGATCGGTATGGTAGAATGCAGGCTCGAAGCATTTGTATTCGATCAGCATGCGCATCTCTGGCGTCATTGCGCCGTACATTTCGGCAAGCGCTTCGTACATCCAGCCTTTGCGCTTGCGAATGTCGCCTTGGCCTGGGTAGTTCGTGCCGTCAGCGAACCATAGGCTAATATCGCGCGAGCCCGTTTCTTTCGCAATATCAACGCATTCGAGCAAGTGGTTCGTTGCTTTGCGACGGATAGCCGGGTCGGCATTCGTTACGCTGCCAAGCATGTAGTCGTCTTCTTGGAACAAGTTCGGATTGATGGCACCAATTTTAAGGCCGAGGCTCTCCGCATGGCTTCTCAGCTTGCTGTAATCATCAACCTTATCCCAAGGAATATGGATGGCAACCGATGGAGCAAGACCTGTCAGTTTATGAACCTGTGCGGCGTCGTCGAACTTCTCGAACGGATTGCGGGGAACGCCGACTTTTTGGAAGTTTTTGAACCGCGTACCCGAATCTCCGTACCCCCAAGATGGCGTCTCGATTTTGAGCGCTTTCAATTTGGACTTTACGTCCTCCAGGTTAATTCCTCTAGCTTGCTGTTGCTCTGCAAATAGTGCATATGCACGATCGGACATGGTGAACACCCTTTCAATATAAAATATAGTGATTTATGACTTCAAAGGATAAGCAATCGTCGACATAAGCGTGTTCTCCGCTTGCGTCGAATCGAGTCTGCTGTATTGGACAATGATTGGAATATCGCTTAGAACCTCGATCGCGTATGGAACGCCAACGGGGATACCCTCATCGTTCTTCACTAATGAGCTCGTACGAATATGCTTCGTACGTCTGCCTGGCACGACGACCAGGATGTCTTCAATAGGTTCGCGGTCTTCGAAAAATATCGTAAACCGGATAAGCGCCTCTTCCGAGGAGCAATTCAGGACGCACACCGATTCGTGGCTCGTAAGCGCACCCGTGCTGTCCGGCGGTATGAATCCGTCAGGTATGAACCAATGCTTCTCTCCACGCGCTTGATACATGGTTAAAGTGCCCTCCTTGAAGCAGCAAACAGCAAGCGCCGCCGCCGAAGGCGACGCTCTTCTCTGCTGCCCTGTTTATGCTTTCCCTATTGGATTAACGCGTGAACGCTGCAGGTACGCCGCCGTCGATTGTCAGCATGCAGCCCGTCGTTTTGTCCGCTTTGGATGAAGCGAAGAACGCGATGCCTTCCGCAATATCACGYGGGTAGATATTCACAAGCAATGTCGTGCGCTTGCGGTAGTATTCTTCCAGCTGATCAGGCTCGATGCCGTAAGCGGCAGCCCGCTCATTGCGCCAGCTTCCGTTCCAGATCGCCGAGCCTTGCAGGATCGCATCCGGCAGAATCGTGTTGACGCGAATGCCGAACTCGCCGCCTTCCGCTGCGATGCAGCGCGCAAGATGYGCTTCAAGCGCTTTGGCCGCGCTGTACGCCGAAGCGTTTTTGCCTGCATAAACCGAGTTTTTCGAACCGATGAATACCATGTTGCCGCCGATTGCCTGCTGTTTCATTAGCTTGAACGCTTCGCGGGCAACAAGGAAGTAGCCCGTGCCAAGCACGTTCATATTCAAATTCCATTCCTTAAGCGACGTTTCGTCGAACGGACTGGAAGTTGCAAGCCCTGCATTATTGACTATAATGTCAACGCCACCGTAAGCAATCGATGTTTCCGCGTAAGCCGCAGCTACCTGCTCCTCGCTCGTTACATCCATTTTAACCGCAATCGCGCGGTTCTCACCATACTTGGCATTAATCTCGTCAGCAACCTTCTGAGCGCCTTCAAGGTTAAGGTCTGCAAGCACAACATGCGCGCCTTCGGACACTAGACGACGAGCTGTTTCGCTGCCGATACCTCCCGCGCCGCCAGTAATGAAAGCAACCTTGCGGGAGAATTCCGCTTCTGCCGGAGCAAGGGACAGCTTATAAAGCTCAAGCGGCCAGTACTCGACGTTGTACGATTCGTTCTCGCTAAGCGATACGAAGTCGCCAAGTGCGGTTGCGCCTCGCATAACGGCAATCGCACGGTGGTAAAGAGCTCCGCTGACTTTGGACATGGCCCAGCTCTTGCCTGTGTTGATCATGCCAATACCCGGAATGAGAATGACGCGCGGCGCTGCTTCGAACATCACGTCGCCTTCGTTTTTGTTGCGTTCGAAGTAAGCTTGGTATTGCTCTTTATAGGAAGCGATGCCTTCTATCAGCTTCGCTTTTAGTCCTTCGATATCGTCCGCGTTAGGCGTCCAGTCGATGAAGAGCGGAACAACCTTCGTGTGAACAAGGTGATCCGGGCATGCTGCGCCCACTTGGGACAGCTTCGGCGAAGCTTCGCCGCTAACGAATGCCAGCACGTCCGCTTCGTCGTCGTACGACAGAATCATTTTCTTAGCGTCGCTTACCGCACCGCGAATCGTTGGCATTACACTAGCTGCAACGCTGCGGCGAACTTCGGCTGCTAGCACTTCATGCTTCGCGCCGCCGAACAACTTCGCTTCATTTACGCGTGCTTCAATGAATGCTTCCGCTTCGGAGATGATCTTGATCGTCTGTGCATAACACTCTTCCGACGTTTCGCCCCAAGTAACAAGACCATGCTTCTCCATAAGCACGAGCTCGGCGTTCGGGTTGGCAAGGACGCCTTCCGCGATCATTTTTGACAGGTTGAAGCCTGGACGAACATAAGGAACCCATACAAAACGGTCGCCGAAAATTTCCTTAGCAAGCTCCTTTCCGTTATCCGCACAGCATAGGCTGATAATCGAATCCGGATGTGTATGATCGACATGTTTGAAAGGCAGGAATGCGTGCAGCAAAGTCTCGATCGAAGCGCGTGGATGTTTGGAATCGATCATGCAATTAACGAGATAAGCGACCATTTCCTCATCCGGCATTTCGGAGCGCTCGAACAACGGACGAATATCGTCCATGCGAAGACCTGTGAAATTGCCCGCTTTCATCGTTGCAAGGTCAGAGCCGCTGCCCTTCACGTACATGACTTCTACTTCGCGTCCGCGGAAGTCCTTAACGATTGTTTTCGTCGACGTATTGCCGCCGCCATAATTGCATACGCGGCGATCCGCGCCGATAATGTTGGAGCGATAAACGAGTTGATCAAGTCCGCTTTCAAACTTCGAAGCTTCTGCTGATTCCCACAAACTTTGTACCATGGATATACCTCCGAATAATGTTTTGTTTTTGTTTGTTTTGATAATATCATATTTGTTTGTTTTTGAATATACCTATTTCAAACAAAAACAGAAACCTCTTTTTCTTTGTTTCCATCGTCACCCACTGGATCCGACAGCATATTACCTAAGCTACTTCTTACTTACAATCTCAGCCAGCCGCTACCTCACCGCGCCAACGTATGGTGCTATGTTCAATAGTGAGAGACAAGAAATACCTGTATAAAGAAAAAAGAAAAAAAAGCCCTCGTCTATGACGAGGGCCCAACCACTAATTATTATTGTTGATCAGCTTCCAACACCCTTACTTGAATTGGAGGCAGGTTTTGCTCGATAAGCTCGCGGTGTTCCTCGAACCATTCAGGAAGCATAATTTTTTCGCCCAAAGCCTCTGGCGCTTCGTCACGAGCGAAGCCTGGAGGATCCGTTGCAATCTCGAACAAGATGCCGCCTTCTTCGCGGAAGTAGATCGCATTGAAGTATTGACGGTCGACGATCGGTGTTGGACGGTAGCCGCTTGCTTCAACGTGGCTTCTCCAAGCCGCATGCTCGGCGTCGTCTTTCGCGCGCCATGCGATATGGTGGACCGTACCTGCGCCGCCGGCGCCGTAATCCATCGGAGTCACGTTCACATCAATAATGTTGCCGATATCGCCATATGATTTGAACCGTGCATATGCGCCCTCTTGCCCGATTTTCTCAAGCCCCATCACTTGCTCCAGCAGTTGTGCGGTTTTGTCAGGAGCCGTACTGAATAGGACGGCACCGCCGAAGCCTTTGATCGCGTTATCTACCGACACGCCGCCGAAAGCCCAAGTGCTTTTCGCGCCTTCCGCGCGCTCTACGATTTCGATTTTCAGACCGTCGCGGTCTTCGAATCTGAGGTACGTTTCGCCGAAGCGCTGCGTTGTCTCGAACGGTACGCTGAATTGCGATAGACGGTCCGACCAAAAGGATAAGCTGCCTACAGGCACCGCATAAGTCGTGAATCCGACTTGGCCGCCTCCGACACGTCCTTTGCGCGAGTTTTCGGATGGGAAGAACGTAATGATCGTGCCCGGTCCGCCTGATTCATTGCCGAAGTACAGATGGTACACTTCCGGCGCATCGAAGTTGATCGTTTTTTTGACCAGACGAAGTCCGAGAATACCCGCATAAAAATCTACCGTTTCTTGCGCGCTGCGTACGAAAGCTGTTACATGGTGAATACCTGCTGTTTGTTGGTTTGTCATTGTCATCCATCTCCTTGGTTTATATAAAATTATAATTAACTTGTTCATGCCTACATTTTAGATGTCTTAAAATTAAGATATTGCTATGAGAGAAAAGCAGCCATCGCTTTCGCTTACGAGCAACGACTACTTGAAGCCATCCTGCGCGTACTTCCCAAGCTTCTTCAATAATTGACCCGCAGCTTTCTTCTCTTCCTCCGTCAAACCGGCTACCGCTTGCTCGATCACCTTCGTATGCTGAGGAAAAACCTCTTCCATGAACGTTCTGCCCGCATCCGTTATTTCCGCAAGAATGAGCCGGCGATCCCTCGGCGAGGGGTTGCGTTTCACGAACTGCTTCTTCTCGAGCTTATCAACCACATAGGTGATGTTGCCGCTGCTCATTAATACTTTGGTGCCGATCTGCTGAATCGGCTGAGCGCCTTTATGATACAGCAGCTCCAGAACGCCGAACTCCGTCCGGTTCAATCCGTGGCTTCTAATATCACGATCGGCATGTGCATTCACCCACTCGCTCGCTCTTGAAAGAGCAATGTAGAGGTCAAGAGATTCGTTTTTCGTTGTGCTCATCTTACTCACCTCATTCATTTAATGTCTCAATTTCGTTTATCTTTATTTAAAGATACTTTAATTTAATGTATTCGTCAACAGTCTCAATTCATATATTTTTCCTAACTATTTATAAATGAAAAAAAACGCCCCCTTAGCAGCGGAGCGTAACTTCAATGTCTTGATTGTAATTGCCGAAGCCTTTGCCGAACAGCGTGACGC